>NZ_PNOZ01000068.1:0-30823 GCF_002879555.1 Verrucosispora sp. ts21
CACCTGCAACGGCAGTGCGGCGCAGACCTGGACGGTGACGCCGAACTCGACGATCCGGGCGTTGGGCAAGTGCCTGGACGTCAACGCCGCCGCCTCGGCGGACGGCACGAAGATCCAGCTGTGGACGTGCAACGGCGGCGTCGCCCAGGTCTGGTCGGCGCAGTCGAACGGCACGTTGCGTAATCCGAACTCCGGTAAGTGCCTGGACGTGTCGAACAACAGTTCGGCCGACGGCCAGGCGGTGCACCTGTGGACCTGCCACACCAACGCCAACCAGCGCTGGATCCTTCCGTAGCTGAAAGGAAGGGCCCCTTGTTAACGCCTAGCGTTGTACAAGGGGCCCCTCCTAACACGACGACCGTTTGGGAGAGCGACATGCGCAGACTGCTCCGCCCCGTTCTCGGCGTGGCCACCGCGGCCCTCGCCGTGATCGCCTGCACCGCCCCGGCCACCCCGGCCAGCGCCGCCGACACCCCGTACGACGTGCTGGTCTTCTCCAAGACCGCCGGCTTCCGCCACGACTCCATCGCGGTGGGCACCCAGACCATCCGCGACCTGGGCGCGGCCAACAGCTTCACGGTCACCGCCACCGAGGACGCCGGTGTCTTCACCACCGGCAATCTCGCCCAGTACGAGGCAGTGGTCTTCCTCAACACCACAGGCGACGTGCTCAACGCCAGCCAGCAGACCGCCTTCGAGTCGTACATCGGTTCCGGTGGCGGCTACGTGGGTGTGCACGCCGCCGCCGACACCGAGTACGGCTGGTCCTTCTACGGCAACCTGGTCGGGGCGTACTTCCGCTCCCACCCGGCCATCGCGCAGGCCACCGTCCGGGTGGAGAACCGCGCCCACGCGGCCACCGCCCACCTGCCGCAGACCTGGACCCGCACCGACGAGTGGTACGACTTCCAGGCCAACCCCCGCCCGGGCGCCCGCATCCTGGCCAACCTCGACGAGTCGTCGTACTCCGGCGGGGTGATGGGGGCCGACCACCCGATCGCCTGGTGCAAGACGTACGCCGGAGGTCGGTCCTTCTACACCGGGGCCGGGCACACCCAGGCGTCGTACTCCGAGCCGGCCTTCCGGGCGCACCTGCTCGGCGGCATCCGGTACGCGGCCGGCCGCACCAAGGCCGACTGCCGGGCCGAGACCGGCTACACCACGCTCTACAACGGCTCGACCACCGGCTGGTCGCAGGCCGGCCCGGGCAGCTTCACCAACTCCGACGCCACCCTCAGCTCCACCGGCGGGATGGGCCTGTACTGGTACAGCGCGAAGCAGTTCACCAACTACTCGCTCAAGCTGGACTGGCGGATCGCCGGAGACGACAACTCGGGGGTGTTCATCGGCTTCCCGCCGTCGAGCGACCCGAACTCGGCCATCAACAACGGCTACGAGGTGCAGATCGACCCCACCGACACCGCCGACCGCACCACCGGAGCGGTGTACGGCTTCAAGTCCGCCGACCTCGCCGCCCGCGACGCCGCGCTGAACCCGGCGGGGGAGTGGAACACCTACGAACTGCTTGTGGAGGGGGAGCGCCTGCAGGTGTTCCTCAACGGGGTGAAGATCAACGACTTCACCAACACCGACCCGGTCCGCTCGCTCGCCGGCCACATCGGCATCCAGAATCACGGTACGGGCGACGACGTCTCGTTCCGCAACATCCGGATCAAGGAACTGGGCGGCACGAACCCGCCGCCGGGCAGCAACACGACGGTGCAGGCCGAGGCGTACAGCTCGGCCAACGGGGTGACCGTGGTCGGCAAGACCGGTGCCAACGGCGGCCAGGTGCTGGGCTACATCGATCCGGGTGACTGGGCGGCGTACAACAACCTGGACCTGACCGGCGTCACCTCGTTGCGGGCCCGGATCGCCTCCGCCGGCCCCGGCGGAACCATCCAGGTGCGTACCGGCTCGACCACCGGCGCCGTGCTCGGGTCGGTGTCGGCGCCGAACACCGGCAACTGGAACACCTTCGTCGACGTCAGCGCCCCGCTGTCGAACGTCCCGTCCGGCACCCGCAACGTCTACCTGACCTTCACCGGTTCGGGTGGCAGCCTGTTCGACGTCGACGACTTCACCCTGGTCCGGGGCGGCGGCAGCACCGGCGGCACCGGCCCGATCACCGGGCTGGGCGGCAAGTGCCTCGACGTGCGCAACGGTTCGTCGGCGGACGGTACGCAGATCCAGATCCTCACCTGCAACGGCAGTGCGGCGCAGACCTGGACGGTGACGCCGAACTCGACGATCCGGGCGTTGGGCAAGTGCCTGGACGTCAACGGCGGTGCCTCCGCGGACGGCACCAAGATCCAGCTGTGGACGTGCAACGGCGGCGGCGCGCAGAACTGGTCGGCGCAGTCGAACGGCACCCTGCGCAACCCGCAGACGGGCAAGTGCCTGGACGTGTCGAACAACAGCTCCGCCGACGGTCAGGCGGTGCACCTGTGGACCTGCCACACCAACGCCAACCAGCGCTGGATTCTCCCGTAACGAGGTAAGGAAGGGCCCCTTGTTAACGCCTGGCGTGGTACAAGGGGCCCCTCTTAACACCGGCAAACGGCAGGGCCTTTTGCGGCGCGGGTGACGGGCCTAGAGTGAAGGCGGCGACCGCGAGGTGGCCGGTGAGCCGACGGGAGGCGCAACCCGTCGGCCCCAGGCGTGAACACGCCCACCGGCACACCGTCGAGGCCGCCGTCTCCGGCATCCCTCGCCCCGGTCCCGCAGTCACGGAATCCCCAACACCACGACAGGGGAAAAGGACAGATGGCGCGACCGATCACGCTGTTCACCGGCCAGTGGGCCGACCTTCCGTTCGACGAGGTGTGCCGGCTCGCCGCCGAGTGGGGCTACGACGGCCTGGAACTGGCCTGCTGGGGCGACCACTTCGAGGTCGACAAGGCCCTCGCGGACGACTCGTACATCGAGCGCAAGCGCGAGACGCTGGCCAAGCACAACCTCCAGGTCTTCACGATCTCCAACCACCTGGTCGGCCAGGCGGTCTGCGACCACCCGATCGACGAGCGGCACCAGGGCATCCTGCCCGCCCGGATCTGGGGCGACGGCGAGCCCGAAGGCGTACGCCAGCGGGCCGCCGAGGAAATCAAGGACACCGCCCGCGCGGCGGCCAAGCTCGGCGTCAACACCGTCGTCGGCTTCACCGGCTCGTCGATCTGGCACACCCTGGCGATGTTCCCGCCGGTGCCGCCGTCGATGATCGAGCGCGGCTACCAGGACTTCGCCGACCGGTGGAACCCGATCCTCGACGTCTTCGACGAGGTCGGGGTGCGATTCGCCCACGAGGTGCACCCGAGCGAGATCGCCTACGACTACTACACCACCAAGCGGACCCTGGAGGCGATCGACCACCGGCCCGCCTTCGGCCTGAACTGGGACCCGTCGCACTTCGTCTGGCAGGAGCTGGACCCGGTCAACTTCATCTTCGACTTCGCCGACCGGATCTACCACGTCGACTGCAAGGACGCGAAGGTGCGTACCGGTGACGGCCGGCGCGGCCGGCTCTCCTCGCACCTGCCCTGGGCCGACCTGCGGCGCGGCTGGGACTTCGTCTCCACCGGTCACGGCGACGTGCCGTGGGAGGACTGCTTCCGGGCGCTCAACGCGATCGGCTACGACGGGCCGATCTCGATCGAGTGGGAGGACGCCGGCATGGACCGCCTGGTCGGTGCCCCCGAGGCGCTGCAGTTCGTGCGCCGGCTCGCCTTCGACGCCCCCTCCGCCGCCTTCGACGCGGCGTTCAGCAGCAAGGACTGAGACAACCCGTGGGGCCCGGCGACCACCGGGCCCCGCGGGGCGTACCCCGATGGGGGCGCGAGTTCCGGGGCGGCGCCACCGGGAACCCGCGCTGCGGCCGTCAGCCGGAGGTGAAGACGTAATCGCTGGCCAGGCGGGCCGCGCCCACCAGGGCGGCCCGGTCGGCCAGGTCGGAGAGGACCACCGGCATCGTCCCGGTGGCCAGCGGCGCGGACCGGCGGTAGACCACGCCGCGGATCTCGGAGAGCAGGATGTGCCCGAGCCCGTCCGGTGCCCCGCCGATCACCACGATGCCCGGGTTGAAGAAGCTGACCAGGCCGACGAGTACCCGCCCCACCCGGCGGGCCGCGTCGCGGACCAGCGCCTGGGCGGCGGGATCACCGGCGGTCGCCGCCGAGGCGATGTCCGGCACGGTGAGCGTGCCCGTCTCGGCCAGCCGGGCCGCCAGCAACTCCGACCGGCCACCGCGGGCAGCCGCCGACGCCGCCCGGATCAGCCCCGCGTCACCGCAGTACGCCTCCAGGCAGCCGAACTCGCCGCAGGCGCAGACCGGCCCGTCCTCACCGAGCGGCAGGTGGGCGATGTCACCGGCGCTGCTCGTAGCCCCCCGGTAGAGCGAACCACTGAGCACCAGGCCGCAGCCGATCGCGGTGCCGAGCTTCAGGTAGAGGAAGTCGTCGAAGGTACGGCCGATGCCGGCGTGCTGCTCACCGAGGGCGAGCACGTTCGCGTCGTTGTCGACGAGCGCCGGACAGCCCAACTCGGTGGCGAACGCGTCCCGGACCGGGAACCGCTGCCAGCCGGGCAGCACGGCCGGCGCGACCGAGGTGCCGCCGTCGACCGGCCCGGGCAGCGCGATGCCGACCCCGGTGAGTTCGGCGACGCCGAGTTCGGCGCGAAGCTTGTCGACCAGTTCGACGGCGCGGGCGATCACCGGTTCCGGCCCGCCCCGAACGTCCGCCGGTTCACCGGTCTCGGCCAGCACGTTGAGCTCACCGTCGGTCAGCGCCACGTTGATCCGGTCGGCCGCCACGACGACGCTGGCGAAACGCACCCGGCCGGCGAGGCGCAGCAACGACGACCGGCGTCCGCCCCGGGAGGCGGCCTGCCCGGCGGTCTCGACCAGCCCGCGGGCGACGAGCCGATCCAACTCGGTGGTGAGCGTCGAGCGGGACAACCCGAGGATGTCACCCAACTCCACCCGGGAGCGGGGGCCGTCGTCGCGCAACAGCCGGACCAGCCTCGCCTGCTGCGGATTCTCTGGGCGGACGAGCGTCATCCCCAACACCTCCCGTCCCAAAGTCTTCCATGGAGGTGTTTCCAGCCTGTAGCGAGGCAGGGCCGCATCCGTCACCGGATGCGGCCCCGGGTGGGAAGTCGTCACCGCGAGCGGTGCCGGCACAGGTTGAACTGCACCCAGTTGAGGCTGCCGAAGCCGCTGGCCGGGCCGCCGGCAACGGTGGTGAACACGTACTGGATGCCGTTGTTTGTCGATGTCACCTCGCCGGTCACCGGCGCGGCTTGCGCTGGCGTGCTCTGCGGGTGTCGGTCGCGACGAGTGTCGCGCCGACGAGGGTGAGGAGACTCAGATAGGTGAGGGCCCTGCGGCCCAACGGTCTGTGCATCGAACCTCGCTCTGATCGGTCAGCTCCGTCCCGGCACACGCGGTGCCACTTTTGTCCAATAAAGGCGGAAGTTACCGCGAGGCTGGACACTTTGCCTGAGGTGCACACACAACAGCCGGGCCCGACCGCCACACTGGCGACAGGGCCCGGCTGAAGGGTTGCTACAGGTTCGTGCCGTTGGTGCCGGACGGCTTGCTGCGGGCCGTGGTCGACGTCGTCGATCCGGCGGTCGACCCCGACGAGCTGGGGCCGGGCTTGGCGCCGGCCGTGGCCGGCGTGCCGGCGAAGGCGTCGTCGGCAGCGGTGGGCCCGTGCTTGCCGTTCTGGTGCAGCTTCTCGCCCAGCTTGGAGTGGCCGAGCTTGTCCTTGCCCTCGTGGTAGAGCCGGCTGGCCTGGGCCTGGGCGACCCCGGCCGCCTCCTGGACGGTCGGGTGGTCGAGCACCTTGCGGCCCTGGACCATCAACTCCTCGTACTTCTCACGGCCGGCACGGGCGCCCAGGACGAACCCTGCAGCCAGCCCGCCAAGGAACATGATCTTTCCGCGCATGGCGGCTCCTCTCGTACCTGACGCGCCGTCGACCCACCCCCGATCCCGAGGGCGGGGCCGACCAGTTCGCGCCTGCGTCCTGTCGTCGGCAGCTAACTACCCATCCTGCTCTCTGCTCATACCTCCTTGTGCCCCGATGGCGATTTGTCCCACACAATCCGATCGGCCGGTCCGATGATCAGGAGGGTAACCCCCTGGACCAAGACCCCCCGGAGTCCTGTACTCTTGTGCCCGGCGCACGGCGCGGAGAGATCCGCACCGGGCGGCTGTGCAGTCCCCCGTAGCTCAATTGGCAGAGCAGCCGGCTGTTAACCGGCAGGTTTTTGGTTCGAGTCCAAACGGGGGAGCTTGCTTCTCCAGCACGACATGCCCACCGGCTACCCGGTGGGCATTCGCCTTTTCCGGGCCGCCGAGATGTCTGTACCCCGTCGCTACCAGGGCGCCAGCTGCATCGACGGTGCTGGTGTGGCCCGTGGGCGGGGCGGGATCAGTTTTCCCGGCTGCCCGCTGTATTCTCGCGTTGCCCATCGTGCTGCTGAGGCGGAGGGCGACGCCGGTATGAGCGGCCGGTGATCGACAGGGGCGGGATCACTCCGGCCCCAGTGCCGGGGCGGTAGCTCAGCCGGTTAGAGCAGGGGACTCATAATCCCTCGGTCGCGGGTTCGAGTCCCGCCCGCCCCACCGCAACGGATACCTGAACGGAGGGGTCCAACCCGCGGAGCTGCAGGCCGTAACCTGTGTCAGGGCTGAGCAGCCGTCGCCGCTCGGATTGGGAGGGGCGGCCAGTCGGTGAGTTGACACTGGCCCTCTCGCGCCATCAGGCGCGGACCACCTGTGCGATCACACCGTGAGGACGTCCACGTCGTACAGCGCAATCGACGCGTCGCGGGAAGCGAGGGTCAGCCCCTCGGTGATCGCCTGTGCCACCAGCATGCGGTCGAAGGGATCGCGGTGATGCGATGGCAGGTTCATGCGCCGATGCCGAAGTCGTCGGCGATCTCGGCGTTGGTCTGTGGTGAGTCCCAGTCACCGGAGAGGTCCAGTTGGCCGGCGAGGGAGCCGACAGCGGTGCGGTTGGCCCGCCGGACCAGGGGTACGACCTTCGCCACCGGGGTGCCCGCCCGGTCGATGATGATCTCCTCGCCGCGTTCCACCCGTTCGATGATGCGCGACAGATGGGTCTTGGCGTCATGCATGTTGTAGTGCACAGCCTCAGCCGACATGGCGCACCCCCTTGCTTAGCTAAGGGATTAGTTTAGCCTGCTTGGCCGCACGTGCCAGCGACCTTGGTCAAGTCCTGGCCCCCCGAGCGGACCGCCATGGCGTCGCCCCGGCATCCACCCGAGATATCCCACTCCGCACCACCTGGACCTCCACTTGGGCGGCCGGCAGGTCGGCTCGCGCCCGGGCGGCGAAGAACGCCGGGTAGGCGCTGTGTCTACCGCTCCTGACGCCGTTGGCGGGAGGGGCTGGAGCGCACCGGGGCCAACCAGGTGTGGCTGGTGCGGCCGGCATCGACCGACCTGGTGGACCGGGTGAACGGTGTCTACCATGTGCCGATGATCGAGCAAGGTCAGCGACGTGTTCCTGTGCCGGTTGCCGCCGCCTCGGGGATTCTGCTTGTGGCGGCCGTGCTCGCGGTGACGATGCTGTTTTCGGGTGGTCCGTCCGTGGCCACCGGGTTGATCGGGGTAGTTCTTCTGCCGGCGTTGGCGTACGGCCTGTGGCGTGGTAGCGGGCGGGCCCGGTTTTGGACAACAGTCTTCGCGACCGCCAGCGTGGTGTTCGGTGTCGTCGCGATCACCAGGACGGATGTGTTAGGGCTGCTGCAGATGTTGGGTGCGTCGGCTCTCGTTGGCCTGTTGTTGGTGCCCGCGTCGTCCCGGCGGTGGTTTGACGGCTTGCCGGCGAAGGAGTAGCGCCAGCGGACGGCCGTGTTGTTGTTCCGTGCGTGCCGTCGCTGACGTGCCGGATGCGGTCCGGGCGGCGTCGGCGGACCAGTTGCGTCGAATTCTGCCGTCCACTTCTGTCCCGATCCGTCAAGCGCCTCTGGGCGCGGCCGATCCTGTTGGTCACGGCACCTTGCGGGATCACGGAGGAGGCGATCATCGATGCAACCGTGGACGAATGCGCAGCAGTCCGCCCAGCAGTCTGCGAGCGCGGCACACGACGCGCACCGGTCAGCCATGCAGCATGGCAACGACGCCGCGCAGCGCGCCGCGGAACAGTTTCGCGCCGCGCATCAGATGGGCCAGACGTATCACCAGCGCCACCCGCAGCCGACGAGGTCGGGGGGCTTCCTGGCCGGGGTCGTCAAGTTCGTGATCTTCCTGGTGTGGCTGGCGGTCGTAGCCGCCATGCTGCCGGCCGCGTGGGAACTGCTGCGTAACCGATAGTCGAGCCGGATCGTCAGGGGCAGGGGAGACGACGTTAGCGTCTGGCAGGGCCTACCGCTCATCCCGGTCGTCGGTGCTCCGGTACGCCGGTGGCTGGTGGCTGCGGTGCGGGGTCAATGCCCGGTCGCAGTTCGGCGAGCGCCTCCCGCGCTCTGGCCTGTGCGTGCCGGTCACCGGACTCGCTGCTGAGCACGAGTGCCAGGCGATAGTGGGTGGCGGCCTCGGCCGGCCGTCCGGCCCGACGGACCGCGTGACCGAGGTCGAGCAGCGCGCGAACCTGCGTCTCGTGTTCGCCGAGATCCTGACAGAGGGCGACCGCGTTCACCAGATGGTCCACTGACTCTTCGTGCTGACCCAGCTCGCCGAGGACCACACCGAGCCCGCGTAGCGCGTCGGCCTGCCCCACCCGGTATCCGAGGTGCCGACCGAGCCCCAGCGCTGCCTCGTAGCGGTGCCGTGCAACGGCCAGCTCACCGTCCTGCACGTCCAGGTCGGCCAGATTGATGAGTGCGACCGCCTCGCCGGTCCGGTTGCCGACCTCACGGGCGATGCCCAGCGCCGTGACGTAGTGTTCCCGGGCCTGTGCCGGTCGGTCGAGCCGCTGCGCGACCAGACCGAGGTTGTTGTGGGTGCGGCCCTCACCGGTGCGGTCGCCGATGCGCCGGAAGATGTCCAGCGCACGCTCGTGCTGCGCGCGGGCGGCGGCGTACTCCCCGAGCTGGAACTTGGCGATTCCCAGGCCGTACGCGGCGGCGGCCTCCCCACCGTGGTCATCGTGCTCGCGGAAGTGCGCCAGGGCCTGCTCGATGCAGGTCACCGCCGTGCCGTAGCGCCCCAGCCGCCAGTACGCCAGACCCAGCTGGTGCAGCGTGATGCCCAGGCCGCTCCGGTCGTCGATCTCGCGTTGGATGGCCAGCGCCCGCTCACCGTGTGCGACCGCATCCCGGTAGTTGCCGAGCCGGCGGTGCACGGTGCACAGACGGGCGTAGGCCCGCCCCTCGGCCCGCGGATCGGCGTCGACGTGGGCGGCGGCCCGGGCCAACTCGTGCAGCACCACGGCGTCGTGGTAGTGAGCGCGGGCGTCCAGGTACGGCGCGAGGGCCGCCGACAGCGCGCAGCTGAACCGACCGCCTCCGTCAGTTGCGGTGCGGGCCAGTGCCAGCAGGTTGGTCCGCTCGACGTCCAGCCAGGTCAGGGCCGCGGCGGCGGTCTCGAACCCGATCGGTGGGGTGGGCGCATCGGTGTGCTCGTCCGGTGGCGCCGTGCCGGGAAACGCCGTGCGCATGGCTGCCCACGTCGTGGCCAGGTAGTAACTGCGCAGTCGGTCCGATGCTGCTCTGCGGACGCCGTCGTCCAGTTGGCTGGCCCGCTCGGCGGCGTACGCGTGCAGCAGATCGTGCATGCCGTAGCGGTCACCGCCGGGCTGGTCGAGCAGGTGGGCGCGCAGCAGCGCGTCGATCAGGCTTCGGGCGGTGACGGGGTCGACGTCGGTGAGCGCCTCGACCGCGCGGCGGTCCAGACCGGCACCTGGATGCAGGCCGAGCAGGGTGAAGGCGTGCGCGGCGGGCTTGCTCAGGTGGCGCAGCGACCAGGAGAAGACGCCGCGTACGGCGGTGTGGTCGTCATCCCCGGCGGCGAGCAGGTCGAGCCGTCGGGGTTCGTCGTCGAGCTCCTGGGCGAGCTCGGTGAGAGAGGTCCAGGGCCGGGCCACGGCCAGTTCGGCCGCGATCCGGAGGGCCAACGGTAGCCGGGCGCACCGGCTGGCAAGGGTTTCGGCTGCCGCCGGCTCTGTGGTCACCCGATCGCCGATCAGCGTGCCCAGCAACGCGTGTGCCTCGCCGGGTGCGAGCAGGTCGAGGTTGATGCGCGTGGCGCCGTGCCGGGCGACCAGGGCCGGCATGGTGTCGCGGCTGGTCACCACGACGACGCAGGACGGTGCGCCGGGTAGCAGGTCACGGACCTGTTCCACCGAGTGGGCGTTGTCCAGCAGGACGATCATCCGCCGGCCGGCCAGCAGCGTGCGGTAACGGGCGGCCCGTTCGGGCAGCCCGTGGGGGATGTCCGGGCCGGCCACTCCCAGCACGCGCAGAAAGGACTCCAGTGCCTCCGTGGCCCGTACCGGCTGCTCGGGATCGTAGCCGCGCAGGTTGACGTACAGCTGACCGTCGGGGAAGTGGTCGGCGACCCGATGTGCCCAGTGCACCCCGAGCGCGGTCTTGCCGACCCCTGCGGTGCCACAGATGGCGACCAGGGTGAGGGCCGGTGCGGCACCGGTCCGGGCGAGTAGGACGTCCAGCTCTGCCAGTTGCCTGTCACGGCCGGTGAAGGCGACCACGTCGGCCGGGAGTTCGCGGGGTGGCACGGGTGGGGGAGCCGGCTGCGGCGGGCGCGGTGGGGGCGCGGCGGTGGGTGGCGGCAGGCCCGTCTCGGGACTGTCTGATGGTCGACTCGCGGCCAGCCAGAGGCGGTGAAATTCGCCGGTGTCGCCGCCGAGCGTTTCCACGACCAGCTCCAGCAGACCCCAGCGCGGTGTCCGCGGTTCCGAGAAGGCGGCGGAGATGGTGGTGTGGCTGCAACCGACCTCTCTGGCCATCTCGCGCAGGCTGGGCCACCCTGCGCGGTGATGCAGCTCGTGCAGGTGGTCGAAGAGGATCCGGACGGGGCCGTCGGGCAGATCCGGTCGGGGCAGCTCCGCCAACGCCTACCTCCGGCCAGGAGCTCGCTTTGACTCATAGGTTCCTCAGCACCGGACGCGGTGTAAAGCGGCTGTCCGGTTGGTCGACGCTGTCCAACTTCGTCAACCTGCTGTCCAGGGCGCAGACACTTGCCGTACTCACGGTGAGAGGAGAGCCCGATGTATGGCCAGGAGAACGACATCGAGCCGGTTCTCGACGTTCTGCCCGACTCGGTGGTGGCGACCATGGAGGTACGCGACCGGTGGTTCGCCGCGGCGGCGGCAGCACCCGAGGGGCGTGCCTATTTTCTCGGCGATCTGGTGCGCTGGCCGGTCGGTGAGCGCATCCGGGTGGCCTTCCTCGGCGGCGACACTGCGCTGCACCGCGACATCGAGATCGCGACCCGTCAGATCACCGACACCTGCAACATCAGCTTCGACTTCGGGTTCGCCCCGGAGACCGGCCGATACCGCAGCTGGTCCAGATCGGATGCCGATTACCGGGCGGACATCCGGGTCTCCTTCGACCAACGCGGATTCAACTCACTGCTGGGCCGAGATGCGATCACCGCCACCATCGGCATGCCCGACGAACCGATGGGTGGTCGCCCCCACCAGGGCTCACTGAACCTGGGCGGTTTCCCGGTGCAGCGGCCCGCCAACTGGATGGGGGTGGTCCGGCACGAGTTCCTGCACGCGGTCGCCTTCCGGCACGAGCACCAGCATCCCCTCAGTGGCTGCGAGCTGCAGTTCCGCTGGGAGGACGATCCGGGCTACCTGCCGACCACCGACCAGTCGGGCCGCTACCTCCCGGACTCCGAGGGGCGGTATCCGGGTGTCTACACGATGCTGGCCGGCTACCCGAACCGCTGGCCACGCGATCGGGTCGACCACAACCTGCGCCCCCGACCCGCCGAAGGTGCCCTGATCGGCACGTTCGACCAGGCATCGATCATGCTCTACCGGTTTCCGGCGGTCTACTACCGCACGAACCCGAACCCCTGCGCCGCCACCGGCAACGGCATCGACCTGTCGGACGGGGACGTCGAGGCGCTGCGCCGCGCGTACCCCTTCGATGCCGGTGCGGCCGGCGTGCAGAACGAGCGTCGTACCGGCGTGGTGGAGGTCCTCTCCGCGGTCAAGGAGCTACCCGACGAGCTGCGCTCGGCGCTCGGCAACCTCGCCCGCCGCCCCGGTGCCTGATCGCCGACATCCGAGGCTGTCAGGGCAGAATCGCGTCGACGTAACCGCCGTCGACCCGCACGGCGGCCCCCGTGGTCGCCGACGCCAGTGGGGAGGCCAGGTAGACCACCATGTTCGCGATCTCCGCCGGCTCGATGAAGCGCTGTAGCAGCGACTGTGGACGATGCTGGCGTTGACCAGGATGTCGACCCGGGCAGCGTGTCGAGTACCGCGACGAAATCACGTCGGTGGCAGTGGATGCGCCGCGGGCGCACGCTGGAACTGATCGGTCAGCGCAGGAACGCTGTCAGCGTCTGTCGAAACCACTGCGGATCGTCGTGCCAGGGCTGGTGTCCGCCGGCCGGCAGCACGGCCACCTCAGCCTGTGGAAACAGGCCGGCGTACGCGGCCGCGCAGCTCGGGGGGAGTGCGACGTCGTATTCGCCGGCGACGAGCAGCACCGGTGCCCGGAGGCGGGCGAGGTCCGCTCTGGTGGCATGCGGGTCGAGTGCCCCGGCCGAGTAGTAGATGCCGGCCGCCTCCGCGTTCTTCTGACCCGCCTCTCGGTCGAGCCGAGCCCGGAGGTCGGCATCCCATCGTCCGTGCATGAAGGGCTCGATCGCCTGCCAGTCGACCGCGGTGGCATCGCCCGACCAGATCCGCTCGAAGGCGGCGAAGGCGGCAGGGAACCAGGGTTCCCCGTGGCGCAGTTCCGCGACCCGGCGACGGTCGGCGTCGGTGACCTCCAGGTCGACCACGCGCGGGCTGGGAGTGACAAGCACGAGACGGCCGACCCGGTCGGGGTGGCGGGCGGCGTACCGCACGGCGAGAGCGCCGCCGGCCGAGTGCCCCAACAGGTCGATCCGCTCCTGGCCGAGATGTGCGCGGAGCGCTTCGACGTCCTCGACGAGTCGGTCGAGGCGATAGGTCGCCGGGTCCGCCGGGATGGCCGAATCACCGGTCCCGCGCAGGTCGAGGCGTACGAGCAGGCGATGGGCCGACATCCCGCCCAGGTCACCGAGGTAGGCCGAGGACTGCATCGGGCCGCCGGGAAGGCAGATCAGCGGGGCACCGTCGCCAACCTGGTGGTAGGCGAGGCGGGTGCCGTCAGCGCCGTCGAAGAAGAGCATGCAGGGACCGTACGTGCCGAAAGCCTTTGTCAGGGGGCAGCGGACGGGGCTTGACCCTGACGCAGCGTCAACCCTCCATGCTGCCGGTCATGAGCATTCCACAAACAGCCGGTCAGGCCGAAGCGCCGGCGATCCGGGTACGAAATCTGGAGAAGTCGTTCAAGCAGTTGCCGGTGCTGCGCGGCGTGGATCTCGACGTGGCGCGGGGCAGCATCCTCGCCCTGCTCGGCTCGAACGGGGCAGGTAAGACCACCCTGGTGAAGATCCTGGCCACGCTGCTGCGGGCCGACGCGGGGACCGCCCAGGTCAACGGCTTCGACGTCGCCGGGCAGGCCGGCCAGGTACGCGAGTCGATCAGTCTCACGGGGCAGTTCGCGGCCGTCGACGAGATCCTCACCGGGCGGGAGAACCTGGTTCTGGTCGCCCGACTCCGGCATCTCGCGGATCCGGGCGCGATCGCCGACGACCTGCTGCGGCGCTTCTCGCTGACCGAGGCGGCCAACCGGCGGGTGGCGACGTACTCCGGTGGCATGCGCCGCCGCCTGGACATCGCGATGAGTCTCATCGGCAGCCCGCCGGTGATCTTCCTCGACGAGCCGACCACCGGGCTGGACCCGCAGGCGCGCATCGAGGTGTGGCAGGCCGTCAGGGAACTCGCCGGAGGCGGTACGACAGTGCTGCTCACCACCCAGCATCTCGACGAGGCGGAGCAACTCGCCGACCGGATCGCGATCCTCCACCAGGGTCGGATCATCGTCGACGGGACCCCCGACGAGCTCAAGCGGCTGCTCCCCGCACCCGAGGTCGAGTACGTCGAGAAGCAGCCCAGCCTGGAAGACGTCTTCCTCGCCCTCGTCGGCACCGAAACGGAGAAGGCAGACCGATGAACAAGCATCTTCTCGGCGACACCGCGGTCCTGCTGGGCCGTTCACTGCGCCACATCGCCCGCAGCCCGGACACCATCATCACCACCGCGATCATGCCGATCGCCTTCCTGCTGCTGTTCGTCTACGTCTTCGGCGGCGCGATCGAGACCGGGTCCGGGTCGTACGTGAACTACCTGCTGCCCGGCATCCTGGTCATCACGATCGCCTCCGGCATCTCCTACACCGCCTTCCGGCTCTTCCTGGACATGCAGGGCGGCATCGTCGAACGGTTCCAGTCCATGCCGATCGCCCGCTCCTCCGTACTGTGGGCGCACGTCCTGACCTCGCTGGTCGCCAATCTGATCTCGCTGGCGGTGGTCGTCGGCGTCGCCCTGCTGGTGGGCTTCCGCACCGGTGCGGGGGTGCTGGGATGGCTCGCGGTCGCCGGCATCCTGGTGCTGCTCACCCTGGCGTTGACCTGGCTCGCCGTGCTTCCCGGCCTCACCGCGAAGTCCGTGGACGGCGCGAGCGGATTCGCGTACCCACTGGTGTTCCTGCCCTTCGTCAGCTCGGCCTTCGTGCCCACCGAGTCGATGCCCGGCCCGGTCCGCGCCTTCGCCGAGCATCAGCCGGTGACCGCGATCGTCGACGCGATCCGGGACCTGTTCGCCGGGCAGCCGGTCGGTGCCGACATCTGGATCGCTCTCGCCTGGTGTGTCGGCATCCTCGTCGTCGCCTACGTCCTCGCGGTCGTCACCTACCGTCGCCAGGTCGCCTGAGTCGGCGGCGACAGGGGGCAGGATCAGAGCATGCTGACGATCGGTCAACTGGCGGCGTACGCCGGTGTCACCGTGCGCGCGGTGCGGCACTATCACCAGGTCGGGCTGCTGCCCGAGCCGGACCGGGACGCCTCCGGTTACCGGCGCTACAGCGCCAGGGCGGTCGTGTCCCTCGTGAAGATCCGTACGCTGGCAAACGCCGGTGTGCCGCTGGCCCGCATCGGTGAGTTGCTCGACGCCGACCCGTCGGCCTTCGCCGACGCGGTCCGGACCATCGACGAGCGGCTGCGCGACCAGATCGCGCGGCTGGAGGCCAGCCGCAGACAGATCGCGCAACTGGTCGGTGGGGACCGGCTGACGCTCCCGCCGGAGGTCACCGCCTACCTTGATCGGCTCCGTGAGATCGGGGTGTCGGAGCGGGTGGTGGAGGGTGAACGGGACGGCTGGATCCTGGTCGCCGCCCGCTGGCCCGAGCGGATAGCCGAGTTCATGCCCGGCAAGCTCGCGCAGCTCGACGATCCGCAGGTCGTCCGGCTCTACCGGGTGCTGTCGGAGATCTTCGACGACGAGCCGGGTGCCACCGACGACCCACGACTGGCGGAAGTCGCCGACATCATGGTGGGCCTGGCCGAGCAGGCGTACCGCGCCGGCGAGATCCTCCGCGACGAGGCGTCCGACGAGTTGCCACAGGACCTCGTCGACGTGCTCGCCGTGGAGTCCGATCCGAGGGTGCAGCGGCTACGGGACCTGCTGCGCGAGCGCGGCTGGGCCGGGTGGAACCGGATGGAGCCGCTGGCAGGGCGCTGACCTCAGCTGTCGCAGGCAACGCCGATGCCGAGGCGTACCTGTGACGTCCGCCCCTGCGAGCGGATCGTCAGTGGCAGGCAGGTCGGCTGCGCGACCCACGTGCCGCCGACGAAGGCCAGCCACCGGGCCTGGTCGTCGTCGGGGGCACAGGCCTGCACCTGAACGCTCACCGCTAGTACCACCGGGCGGCCCCAGCCGACCCGGGCCCGGTCTTCCCAGCCGGGCCCGACCCGCAGGTCGACCACGGCACCGACGCGTACGACAAGTCCCCATTTGGCGAACAGCCGGGCCGCCGGATCCGGTTTCTCCGACTCCTGGGCTTCGATCACCTCCCGGTCCGGCACCGCGACGTCCGCACCCACGATGCGGTAACCATCAGGTGGTTCCCGCAGCGCCTCAACAGCGGCGGAACACGACACCACCGCGTCGCCGGCCTGGCCCGACCCGGTGGTGTCGGGGTCGGCCAGGGACGTGGCAGGCACCGGCGGACGCGGTTCTTCCTGGCCGGCATCATCGGTCGAACAGGCGGCCGAGGTGACGAGCAGGCAGCCGGCGAGCGACCACGACAGGATTCGGCTGGTCCGCACCCGTGTCACCTCCATCAACGGCGGGTCTTCGGCAGGTCGAACTGGTCGGCGCGGCGGCAGTCACGCTGGTTGCCGATCGCCTCGGGCCCCAGCCGGTCGAGCACCTCCCGGGCCCGGTCCCGGCCCCGGTTCCAGGCGTACCACGGGTCCGGTTCGGCCAGGTCGTCGGCGATCCAGCTGAGCGTGCAGCGGCGTACCGGATCGGGCAGGGCGGCCAGGGCGGGCGTGGCGTCGGCGGAGAGGGCGCGCAGGTACCAGGCGTCGATGCGGCCGGTCTCCTGGTACCGGGCGACGTTGCGCCGGGCCGCGTAGTCCTCGGGGTTGAGCACCGCCAGGCCGAGCAGCAGCACCACCGCGAGAGCCGTGGCCAGCCGGGGGATCCAACCGCCGCGCCAACGTACGCCGGCCACCAGGATCATCAGGAAGACCGCGCCGAGCAGCAGCTCGAAGGCCATCACGAAGATCCGTTCGCCGGTGAAGCTGTAGACCTTCTGGTACGTGTACATCCGCGACAGCGCGGACACCACGATGACCACGGTCAGGGCGCTGAGCAGGCCGAGCAGGACCCGCAGCAGCACCCGGTCGAGGTGCCGGTCCCGGCGGGCGAAACGGGTCACCCCGCCGAGCACCGCCAGGGTCAGCACGGTCACCACGACCAGCTGCCAGAAGCCGCTGCGGGCGTACTCGGCGTAGCTCAGGCCGGTGGTCCGCAGCACGTGCCGCTGCCCGCCGAAGAGCACGGTGAACTGCACCGCCACGAAGCCGCCGAACAGGGCGGTCAGCGCGGCGATCGGTGGTGCCCATTCCAGCAGGCCGACGCGCCGCTCGGTGGGCCGGTCGACCCCGGACAGATCCGGCGGCGCGGCGAGCGTGTAGACGGCGGCCACCGCGATCAGGCCGCCCACGGCCGCCAGGAACAGCCACCGGAACACGCCACTGACACTGATCTCGGGCAGCAGCGCGCCGAGGACCTGCGAGAACGCGGCGTCGGCGGAGGAGAGCAGGGGG
Organism: Verrucosispora sp. ts21; assembly: GCF_002879555.1. Classification (NCBI taxonomy): domain Bacteria; kingdom Bacillati; phylum Actinomycetota; class Actinomycetes; order Micromonosporales; family Micromonosporaceae; genus Micromonospora; species Verrucosispora sp. ts21. Next base: position 17,377 of record NZ_PNOZ01000068.1, read on the forward strand.
CCGAACACCACGAGGACGACAACGGTGGCGACCACCGAGCCGACCACCCGGCGTACGCTGCCGGGGCTGCCGGGCGCGCGCAGGTGTCGGCGTACCCAGGGCAGCCCGCGCAGCCCGGCGATCGGTGCGGCCACCAGGCTGAACAGGATCGACCGCACCCGTTGCCCACCGACGATGGCCAGGGCGGCGCAGCCCAGTGCGCCAAGCACGCAGAAGGTCACCAGCCACCAGGCGTTGCGGAAGGCCAGCACGGCGAGCAGCGCCAGAGCGGCACCGGCCCAACCGGCCCGGACCCACCGTTCGGTACGGGCAAGCTCGGCGGTGTGTTGCCGTACCGCCACGACGACCGCGACGGTGAGCACCAGCCAACCGAGGAACCAGCCGATGCCGGTGCGCCCCAACGGCACGAAGGCCGCCACCCCCAGCGCGCCGACCAGCACGGCCAGTGGGGTGGCCAGGTGACCGGTCGTGGTCGGGCCGGGCCACACCCGCTGGAAGAAGGTCGGTGGCGGTGGGGTCCGTCGGAAGGCGTACCCGGGGCCGGGCGGCGGATACGAGACCGGAAGCCCACCCGACGTCACCGCCACCGGCCGCCCGCCGCCCGCCGGCTGGCCGGATGGGGACTGGCCGGTGGTGGTGGCGGCCGACGCTGTCGCGGCTGGCGCAGTGTCCGGCGGTGCTTCAGCAGCCGATGCTGCCGTGGACGGTGTGGTGGTGGCCGGTGACGCGCTGGTCGGCGCGGGCGACGCGGTGGGCGTCGGCCCGGCGTCGGCCGGCGTGGTCGTGCTCGGCGTCGTGGGCACCGGGGCGATCGTGCTCGGTGTCCGCTGGGCGGGCATCGCCGCCGCGGCGGGTGGCGCGGCGGCGGTCGTGGCCTCGGCTTCCTGCACCAGCGGTAGGAAGATCGCGTAGCCCCGGGTGCCGGCCGGCACCTGCACCGGGATCGCCCAGGCGGGTTGGTCGGTCGGACCGGGCCACACGATGGACGGCAGCCCCTCGACCGACGGTACGACAAGCAGCCGGGGTGCCGTCCCGGCGGGATCCGCCGGGACGGCGACGGTCGGGGCAGGGGCCTCGCGGGATTCCCCGACGGCATCCGGGGACGGCTCGACCGGTGGCGGCTCGGACACCGCACCTCCTTGGACGACGATTGCCGTCACTCTAGGCGCGGACGCGCATTCTCGACGCCCCGTGTCGCCGAGCAGGCGCCGAGCCGCAAACCAGCCGGACGCGCTACCACGCCGGAGGACTCCGCCCCTAGCTACGGCCCCGGTCGTCGAGGGTGAGGGGAGCACGCCCGCGCACCACGTACCGGATGTGGGTGATCTGCGGTGCCGACACGACGCGGGCCGGGGTCAGCTCGATGGCCTCGAACTCGTCCACGTCCAGGTCGGCGTCGAACAGCCGCATCCCGGTGCCCAGCACCACCGGCGCGATGTGCAGTTCGAACTCGTCGAGCAGACCGGCCCGCAGGACCTGCCGGAACAGGCTGCCGCCCCCGGAAACCGCCACGTCCCTGCCACCGGCGGCGGCCCGGGCCTGCTCCACCGCACTGGCCACGCCGTCGGTGACGTACGTGAAACTGGTGCCGCCCTTGCGCACCACCGTCGGGCGCGGCCGGTGGGTGACCACGAAGACCGGTGCCCGGAACGGCGGCTCGTCGCCCCACGGCACCTCACCGCCGTCGGCCATCCGGCGACCCATCACGTACGCGCCGGCCGCCTCGAACGACTCGGCGAGGATGTCGGAGTTGACGTCCTGCGCGCCACCGGCGAAGCCCTGCCGTTCCCGCCAGGACATCGCCTCGGTGGCCCAGCGTGTCACCCGGAAGAAGCCGTGGCTCTCCGCCGAATGCAGCCAGTCACCGTCGCCGTCGTGCCGAGGGCCGGCGTAGAAGCCGTCAAGCGACACCGACATCTGCGCGGTCACCTTGGTCATTGTGTTCCTCTCGGTCTCGCGGCACCCGCCCTGGGTGCCGCTCGCCGATGGATCGGAGCGGAGCCGACGCCAACTACCGCCCATGGCTGTGATCTGAATCACTGGCAGGTTGCGGGTGAGTCGATTCAGCGCCTCGTTGCGACGCCGTTGTCTGCCTGGAGACAGAGACGTTCGCGCCGCCGGATGGACCGTCATCATTCGGTGGCACATCCACTGCTCGTGACTCTCAAGACGGAGGAACCGATGAGGACGCTGTCCCTACGACGGTCGGCCGCCACACTGGCCGCCGCACTTGTCGCCACGCTCGCTGTTGCCCTGCTGCCCGCCGCGCCGGCGCTCGCACTGCCCTCAGGTGCCGGCTGGTCGGCCTCGTGGAGCTACTACCAACCGAACGCCTACCAGTACTCCGGCACACTGCCCGGGGTACGCCTGACCGGCTACGCCACCGACAACGCCGGCACCTCGGCCACGCTCGGCACCATCGAGGACACCGCGGCGGACGGACGCTGCGCCCGGGTGATGCTCTACGCGTACGGTGTCGGCTACATCGCCGACCGCACCACCTGCGGTAACGGCAGCTACCTGACATACAACACGGTCAGCTACGACCAGGGGTTGTTGGTGATCGTCTACCGGATGATCGACGGAACGAACACCAACGACAAGGGTTTCTACCTGTTCATCCCCGGCTCGGCCACCGATTCGGAGCTGCGCACCGTCGGCACCGGGGCCAGCTGGTCGTACTACACCTCCACGGCGTACCAGTACACGGTCACCCGACCCGGCGTCCGCCTCATCGGATACGGCGTCCACCAGGCGGGGGATCTGCGTTCCTCGCTGAACACGGTGGAGAAGACCGCCGTCGCCAAGGGGGCGTGCGCCAGCGGGAAGGTCACCGGCGGGACGACCGTCAGCGGCAGCACCTGCCTCAACGGCGGCACGACCTCCTTCCACCGCAACGACCACAGCTACAACCTGGAGGCGTCCGCCTGCTACAAGACTCTCCTCGGGACCCAGCGCTGCCTGGCGGTGAACATCCCCGAGCCCTGGTGACCCCTGCACTGCCACCGGAGTCACGTGCGGCGGCAGCCCGGCGGAGCAGGTGCCGGCGTTCGGGGTCGCTGCCGGCGAGCTCCGCCGCCCGCCGCCAGGCCGTTGCCGCGGCGGCCCGGTCGCCGGCCAGCTCCAGCAGGTGCGCGCGGACGGCGTGCAGCCGGTGGTGCCCGGCGAGGATGCCCGATTCCAGGTGCGCCAACAGGGCCAGCCCAGCGGCCGGCCCGTGCACCATGCCCACCGCCACGGCCCGGTTCAGGGTCGCCACCGGGTTGGGTGCCAGGCGTTCCAGCAGCTCGTACAGGGCCAGCACCTGCGGCCAGTCGGTCTCCTCAGTGGTCGACGCCTCGGCGTGCACGGCGGCGATCGCGGACTGGATCTGGTACGGCCCCGGGGGCGAGGTGGTCAGGGCCTGTTCCACCAGCGCGCTGCCCTCGGCGATGGCCGCACGGTCCCATCGGCGACGGTCCTGCTCGGTCAGCGGCACCAACTCGCCGTCCGGGCCGACCCGCGCGGCGGACCGCGCCTCGGTCAGCATCATCAGCGCGAGCAGGCCGGTGGTCTCCCCGTCGTCGGGCAGCCGGTCGTGCAGTCGGCGGGTCAGCCACAGCGCCCGCCGGGTCAGGTCGGGCCGGTGCAGCCGCGGGCCGCTGCTGGCGCTGTAACCCTCGTTGAAGATCAGGTACAGCACCTGGCGGACCGCGGCCAGCCGGGCAGCCTGCTCCGCCTCCGGCGGCAACTCGAACCGGGCGCCCACCTCGCGCAGCCGCTGCTTGGCCCGGAAGATCCGCTGGCTCATGGTCTTCTCCGACACCAGGAACGCCGCCGCGATCTCCGCCGTGGTCAACCCACCCACGGCCCGCAGGGTCAGGGCCACCTGCGCGCTCGTCGACAACGCCGGATGGCAGCAGAGCAGGAAGAGTTCCAGCAGGTCGTCGCGGGGCACATCGGCGTCCGACGGCGGCCCGACAAGCGCGTCACGCCCGGTGGTGTCGAGCACCGTACGCTCGCGGCGGGCCCGGGCGACCTCGGACCGTACGTGGTCGACGTAGCGGCGGGCGGCCACGGTGTGCAACCAGGCCGCCGGATGCTCCGGTACGCCGTCGCGCGGCCACGTTTCGACAGCGGCGACGATCGCCTCCTGCACGGCGTCCTCGGCTGCGCTGAAGTCGCCGTAGCGGCGGACCAGCACACCGAGCACCTGGGGGGAGAGCCTGCGCAGCAGTTCGGCAGCGGCCTCGTCGAGGCTCAGTGGTCGGCCCCGTCGCGGATCATCAACGGCCACATCTCGATGCCGCCACCGACGCCGGGAGCGAACCGCAACCCCGGGTACGACCGGGCGATCTCCACAGCCCTCTGCTCACTGTCCACGTCGACCACGAAGTACGAGCCGACGTACTCCTTCGCCTCCAGGTACGGCCCGTCGGTGACCACCGGGGTGTCGCCGGCCATCCGCACCGAGCGGGCCGGGGCGTCCAGCCCCTGCACGTCCACCAGTTCACCGCGAGCGCGCAGTTCCTCGTTGAAGGCGTCCACCTCGCCGATCAGCGTGGCCAGGTCGCCGGCGGGCAGGCTGCCCCAGATCTGCTCGTTGCCGTAGATCAGCATCAGGTACTTCATGTGGAACCCTCCGTTGCGGTGTCCGCAAGGTGACAGGACGCCCGGGCCTGCCCCGATGCACTGTTGTAGCAGGTCAAGAGGCTGCGGATGGCGGGCCACATCCGACTCTGCCCGAGCCAGGAAGGAACTGCCATGGCCGCTCCCACCGTGACCGCCTCTCTCAACGCGACAAGCTACGCCCCCGGTGCCCAGATGCTGCTCACCGTCACCTACGGCGATCCCGACACCAAGACCGTCACCGTCACCGTCGTGGTCACCGACGCCCAGGGCAACAGCAGCGCGCCGGCCAAGGTCAACGCCGTCATCGACCCGCTCACCGTCACCGTCACCGACGACTCGAAACGTACCTGGACCCGGGTGTCGGACAACGGCACCGTGGCCGTGTACCGGGCGGTGGCCTGATGCCCCGGGTCACCGTCACGGTGCGTGACTCGTCCGGGCAGACCGCCACCGCCGCCGCCAACTACAGCCTCACTCCGCCGGTGCTCGGTGGCTACTACCTGTCCGGCAACGCCGACCCGACGACCGACATGTCGGGCGGCAACTTCCGCTCGCTGACCCAGTACCGCAGCTTCGCCGACAGCAACATCTTCCCCGGCTACAACCGGCCGTGGCTGGTCACCCTCGGCCGGTCCGGGGTGCAGATGAACATGGTGCTGGAACTCAAGCACTACGGGGCCGGTGACACCGGATCCCAGACCTTCACCGTGGACGGGGTGCGCTACACGGTGCCGGCCCCGGCGATGACCATCCAGCAGCGCCCGGGGACCGTGTGGCCGAAGGCGTACGGCTACGGTCAGGTGATCTCGGGGCAGTGCGACGGACTGTTTGCGCGGGCGCTGTCGCAGTACCGGACGCTGGGCTTCGGGGTGAACATCCAACTCGCCTCCGAACTCGACACCGACCACGAGTTCGGCACCACCGAGGCCGGTAAGGCGTACACCTGGGCGGAGTCGGACGCCCGGGCGGTGCAGGCGATGACGTACATCGTCAACTGGTTCCGGGTCAAGGCGCTACCAGCGGGAACAACCTTCTCGGTCGGCGTCGGTGGCTTCGACCGGGCCTCGTTCACGCGCACCCACCCGGAGTCGCTGATGTCGCGCCTGGACTACCTGCAGTGGAACGTGTACGCGACGAGCGCCTCGGACACCGCGCTGGCCCGGTTCCGCCGCACCAAGGACTGGGCGGTGGCCGACCTCGGTCCGGTGGCGCTGTCCCGACCGGTGATCGTCGCCGAGTGGGGGGTCCGGGTCGCCGAGATCCCGGACCAGGCGGCCTGGATAGCCACGGTGCCGGCCGCGATCGCCCGGCTCAACGCGGAGCGCGGGCCGATTCTCGCCCGGACCAACTACTTCAACTCCGGCTGGGGCACGTTGAGCCCGAAGGCCGCCGGATTGGCCGCGTTGCGGTCCGCGTACGCCCGCTCGCCGTACGCCTGAGCCGGCCGGTGGTGCCGGGTGCGTGCCCGGCGCCACCGGCCTTTCGCTGCCCGGCGGCCGGCCCCTTCGCTGCCCGGTGGCCGGAAGCCGACGACTGCCGTGCCTTGACTTCGAGCCGTGTTGGTTGCATGGTTAGTTACATGAGTAATGAACCAGCCAACCGATGGAGTGCAGCGGGACGGCGGGTGTGATGGACGACGGCCGGCCGATCTTCCTGCAGGTCGCGGAGCTGCTGGAGAGCTCGATCCTGGACGGGACGCTGGCCGAGGAGAGCCAGGTGCCGTCGACGAACGAGCTGGCGGCCTTCCACCGCATCAATCCCGCGACCGCCGCCAAGGGCGTCAACAAGCTGGTCGACGACGGAACGCTCTACAAGAAGCGAGGAATCGGGATGTTCGTCTCCTCCGGCGCCCGCGCCAAGCTGCGCGCCCGCCGCCGTGACGAGTTCGCCCGGCAGTACGTGCAACCGCTGGTGGCCGAGGCACGCAAGCTCGGCATCGACCCGGCCGAACTCAAACACATGATCGACAATTGGGAGGAGACCCGATGAGCCCGGTGGTCACCGTCACCGACCTCACCAAACGGTACGGCGACGTCACCGCGCTGGACCGCGTCAGCTTCACGCTCGCGGAAAACCGGATCTACGGCCTGCTGGGGCGCAACGGCGCCGGCAAGACCACCCTGATGCAGCTGCTCACCGCGCAGATCTTCGCCACCAGCGGGGAGATCACCGTCTTCGGTGAGCACCCGTACGAGAACGAGCGGGTGCTCTCCCGGATCTCCTTCATCAAGGAGAGTCAGACCTACCCGTCGAACCTGCGCGTCAAGCACGCGCTACGGGCCGCCGCCCTGGTGTACCCGAACTGGGACGAGGAGTACGCCCAGCAGCTGGTCGAGGACCTCCGGCTGCCGCTCCAACGCAACGTCCGCAAGCTCTCCCGGGGCATGCTCTCCGCGCTCGGCATCGTCATCGGACTGGCCGCCCGGACCCCGCTGACCTTCTTCGACGAGCCGTACCTCGGCCTCGACGCGGTGGCCCGACAGATCTTCTACGACCGGCTGCTGGCCGACTTCACCGAACAGCCGCGCACCATCGTGCTCTCGACCCACCTGATCGACGAGGTCAGCGACCTGATCGAACACGTCCTGCTGATCGACCAGGGTCGCCTGCTGCTGGACAGCGAGACCGACGCGCTGCGCGGGCAGGTGGTCACCGCCTCCGGTCCGGTCGCGGCGGTGGACGAATTCGTCCGCAACGGCACCGAACTGCACCGGGTACGCCTCGGCGGAACGGCCCGGGCCACCGTGCGCGGTGACTTCGGCGCGGCCGAGCACGAGCGGGCCCGCGCACTGGGCGTGGACCTGGTCGCCTCGTCGCTCCAGGACATCGTCGTACGCCTGACCACGTCGTCAAACGGACCCGCAGCGGACGCCGGCAGCGCCGTCGCGGCCGACAAGGAGGCCGTCCGATGAACCGCACCCTGACCGTCGCCCGGATGCAGTTCGTCGCCTGGCGCAGTGTGGTCGGCTGGCCGTGGGCGATCCTGCTGCTCAGCTTCGCCATCAACCTGGCGTTGTTCAGCGCGATGGGGGAGAAGGACGACTTCGAGCCCACCACCGGCGGCCTGATGAGCATCTACGTGGTGATGTTCGTGGCCAGCATCAGCGCCATCACGATGGACTTCCCGTTCGCGATCGGGCTCGGTGTCTCCCGCCGCAGCTTCTACCTCGGCAACGTGCTGCACTTCGTCGGTCAGGCGATCGTCTACGCGGCGGTTCTCTACCTGCTGGCCGTGATCGAGCAGGCCACCGACGGCTGGGGCGTGAACCTGCGCTTCTTCGGCATCCCGTTCCTCCTGGTCGAGCATCCGGTCCTGCGCTACCTCGGCTTCGCGATCCCGTTCCTGCTGCTGGGCTTCGTCGGCATCGCCATCGCCGTGGTCTTCAAGCGCTGGGGGATGAACGGCATGCTCACCCTGTCGGCGGTGACGCTGGTCGCCGTCGGTGGCTCCGCGGTGCTTGTCACCTGGCAGGGCTGGTGGTCGGCGATCGGTGGCTGGTTCGCCGACCAGCCCGGCGCCGCCCTGCTGGTCGGCTGGCCCGCCCTGCTGACCCTGCCGCTCGCCGTGGTCAGCTACCTGATCATCCGCCGCGCCACCCCCTGATGAAAGGAAGGGCACCTTGTTAACGCCTGCGGTAGAGCAAGGGCCCCCTTTTAACACCACGACCTTTAACACCACGACCGGCTGCGCCGCAGAGCGCGACGGCTCACCGTGAGGACAACGGGGGCGGCCCCTCCCGATCGGGTTCGGGAGGGGCCGCACGGTGGGTACGGTCAGCGCCAGGTGTCGGTCAGGGTCACCGAGCCGGACGCGGTGGCGGTGCGGTTCGCGCCCGACTCCCAGACCACCTGCCCGGAGTCGGTGCGCTTGACGTATTTGTAGGAGAAGGCCGTGCCCGCCGGCAGGCTCAGCTGCCCGGTCCACACCGGGTACGCCGTCGGCGAGAGTCGTACCCCCTTGGCCGGGTCCCAGCCGCCGAGGGCGGGCAGGTCACCGACGACGTAGACGTGCTGGCCGTACGTGGTGCTCGCGGTGGCCTGGAAGGAGACCGTGGCCTCGCCGGGCGGGTTGGTGGCCGGCTGGTTCCAGGTCACGGTGAAGGTCGTCCCGCCGGTGCCGGTGCGGTTGGGGTCGTTCTCCCACTGCACGCCGTTGCCGACCTTCACCAGCTTCCACTCGAAGGCGGTACCGGCCGGGATGTCGACCGAGCCGCTCCAGGTCGGGTAGCTGCCCGAGGTGGTGGACAGCTTCACCCCGTTGGCCGGGTTCCAGGAGCCGAGCTGCGGGATCGAACCGACCACGTACACCTCCTGGCCGGGGTTGGTGGTGACGGTGGCGGTGAAGCGGGTCGACCCGGCCGGCTGCGACGGGCTCGCCGTCGGCGTCGGGGAGGCGGTCGGGGAAGCGGTGGGCGTGACGGTCGGAGTCGCCGTCGGGGTCGGGCCGTCCAGGCGCGCCTCGACGTGCAGGGCCACCGCCTGGTCGGCCGGGATGGCGGCGCTGAAGCTGCCGCCCGTGACGGTCACCGCTCCGCCGGGGCAGGCCCCGGTCGACCGGTCGTACGCGCCCCGACCCACGTTGCAGTACCGGCCGTCCGGCAGTGAGGTGCTGAAGCTGCGGCTCCACGTGCTGCCGGTGGCGTTGAAGGCGGCGTACCCCCGGTTGCCCCGGGCGAACGCGAGCCGACCGTTGCCGTCGGTGACCACCGAGGCGATGCCGGTGCCGGCGACCGCGTTGCGGAAGCCCGGCATACCGGCCACCCCCGCGTCGCGGTGCTCGCAGATCCAGGCGCTGCTGGTGCAGTCCGTGGCCAGGGTGGTGCCGTTGGAGGTGCTCGGCGGGCCCTGCCCGTGCACCGAGCCGAACGCGTAGCTCGACATCAGCTGGGGCCGTCCGTACGGGTGGGCCATCATGAACGTGTCCGCCAGGTAGTAGCGGGCGCCGTTCTTGTAGGTGAGCGTCGGGGTCTCGCGCTGGGTGTCGTGGTTGTCGATGAACACCACCGCCTGCTGCCCGGTCAGGCCACCGTAGTGGGGCAGGTTGCCCAGCTGCGCGATGTTGCCGTCCCGGAAGGCCGACGAGACCGCCCGCTGGTAGTCGAAGTTGGTCACCCCGCCGTACGGCGCGTACGCGGTGTAGGGGATCGTGCCGTCGCCGTACACCTCGTGGAACAGGTCCGGTCGGCCGCCGAAGCCGGGCACGTCACGCAGCCGGTTGATGATGTCGGCCAGGTGCGACTCCTGCACGTGCTTTGCCGCGTCCACCCGGAACCCGGCCACGCCCAGGTCGATCACTGCGTTCATGTACTTGGCGATCTTCCGCCGCACCTCGGGGTCGGCGGTGTTGAGGTCGGCCAGGTCGAGCAGCTCGCAGTCCTGGACCTCCTGCTTGTTGCCCCAGTTGTTGATCCTGCGGTAGCAGGGCCCGAAGTCGGCGTAGCCGTAGCTGTCGCCGGAACCGTCGTCGAACAGGTTCGGGTAGCTGTACTTGCCGTAGACCGTGCCGGCACTGCCCGGACCGGCACCTGCCGAGCCGGTGCCGCTCATGTGGTTGAGCACCATGTCCACGTAGATCTTCACGCCCTGCGCGCGGCAGCGCTCGACCATGTCGACGAACTGGGCCTTCGTGCCGCGCCGGGTGGCGTCCAACCGGTACGACACCGGCTGGTAGTCCTGCCACCACGGGTAGGTGGCGCCCTCGGCGCTGGGCAGCACCACGTGTTCCTGGGGCGGGGAGACCTGCACGCCGCCCCAGCCGTTCGGGCCGAGGTTGGTTTCGCACTCCTCGGCGATGGAATCCCACCGCCACTGGAACAGGTGGACGATCGCGTCGCCGTTGGCGCGTACCTCGGCTGCGCTGGCCGGGGTGGTGCCGGCGGCGATGACGGTGAGGCTGGCCGCGACAAGTGTCGCGGCCAGGGCCGCGGGTATCGCGGCGCGGGGACGGGGAACTCGCACGGGCCCTCCTCGGGGGACGGTCAGGCAGAGATGGTGGAAGTCAACGTTTCCTGCAAGTTGTGCAAGAAGTTGCGATGATGCGTGACCGTAACAGCGACATCGATGCTTGGGAACCTCTGATTCACAAGTCCCCTGTATGGAGAACAAGCCCTTGCGGACGCCTGCAATCACTGCAAAGATTTGCGTCCACTTGGCTCGAAACAACCGGTGGCTCACACCGGCGGCACAAGTCGGGGCGGTACGGCCGTGAGCTTTCTATGCTCGACTCATGGAACTGCGGATCTTCACCGAACCCCAACAGGGCGCGACCTACGACGACCTGCTCGCCGTGGCCCGTCGCGCCGAGGAGACGGGCTTCGGCGCCTTCTTTCGCTCGGACCACTACCTGAAGATGGGGTCGGTAAGTGGCGACCCCGGCCCGACCGACGCCTGGACGACCCTGGCCGGACTGGCCCGTGACACCCGCTCCATCCGGCTCGGCACGCTGATGACTGCCGCGACGTTCCGGCTGCCCGGCCCGCTCGCCATCACCGTCGCGCAGGTCGACCAGATGAGCGGCGGACGGGTCGAGCTGGGCATCGGCACCGGCTGGTACGACGCCGAGCACAGCGCGTACGGGATTCCGTTCCCGGCGCTGGGGGAGCGGTTCGACCGGCTCGAAGAGCAACTCGCGATCATCACCGGGATGTGGCGGACCCCGGCGGGGCAGACGTTCGACTACACCGGCCGCCACTACCAGGTCAGCGACTCACCAGCGCTGCCGAAGCCGGTGCAGCGGCCGCACCCGCCGATCCTGCTCGGCGGCATGGGCGCGAAGCGTACGCCGCAACTGGCCGCCCGCTACGCCGACGAGTTCAACCTGCCGTTCGTCTCGATCGCCGACACCGTCACCCAGTTCGAGCGGGTCCGGGCGGCCTGCGAGCGCATCGACCGGGACCCGACCGAGCTGGTCTGGTCCAACGCGCTGGTGCTCTGCTGCGGCAAGGACGACGCCGAGGTGGCCCGCCGGGCCGCCGCGATCGGCCGGGAGCCCGACGAGCTGCGCGAGAACGGCGTGGCCGGCACCCCCGCCGAGGTCGTCGACAAGATCGGCCAGTACGCCGCCGTCGGCAGCCAGCGCATCTACCTGCAGGTGCTCGACCTGGGCGACCTGGACCACCTGGACCTGGTCGCCGGTGAGGTGATGCGCCAGCTCTGACGTCAGCGGACCGACGAGCGCACCACGGTGTCCAGCCGACCGTCCCGGTCACTGTCCAGGTAGGTGACGTCCGGGATCCCGTCACCGTCGAGGTCGAACTGCACCACGTCGGCCACCCCGTCGCCGTCGACGTCGGTGACCACCTGCACCGAGCCGTCCAGGTGCCGGCTGACGATCGACCGGCCGCCGCCCGCCTGCCGCGGCGGCGGCCCCGGGGTGGGCACCGGCGTCGGCGCCGGTCCAGGCGTCGGGTTCGGTTGCGGGCCGGGCTGGCTCGCCACATCCGAGGCGTACGCCCCGGCCGGGCCGCTGGCCGGCTCGACGCCGCTGCCGCCCGGATCGATCTCCTCCTCGGAGGGGTACACGTCGCCACGAGGGGCGGGATCACGGTAGCTGCTCATCGGCGTAGGGTTCCCCGACGGAGCCGGCGGTAACCGCCGCCGCGGAGAAGGGGGTCGCAGTGCCGACGCACCGTAACTGGGCAGGCAACATCCAGTACTCCGCCCGGGCGTACCACCGGCCGACAACTGTGGCGGAGCTGGCGACACTTGTGGCCGGCAGCGACCGGATCCGGGCGGTGGGCAGCGGACACTCCTTCAATCCGCTCGGCGACACCACAGGCGACCTGGTCACCCTGGCCGGACTGCCGGCGGACGTACGGCTGGACGAGGAACGCCGTACCGTCGACGTCCCGGCCGCTATGCGCTACGGCGACCTGGCGAGCTGGCTGCACGAGCGGGGGTACGGCCTGGCCAATCTCGCCTCCCTGCCGCACATCTCGGTGGCCGGCGCGATCGCGACCGGCACCCACGGCTCCGGCGAGCGCAACGGCAACCTGGCCACCGCCGTCGCCGGTCTGGAACTGGTCACCGCCACCGGCGAGCTGCGCACCGTGCACCGCGACAGCGACGACTTCGCCGCGATGGTGGTCTCCCTCGGGGCGCTGGGCATCGTCACCCGGGTCACCCTGGACGTGCTGCCGACCTTCGACCTGCGCCAGTACGTCCACCTCGACCTGCCCCGCCCGGCGCTGGACGAGGCGCTCGGGTCGGCGTACAGCGTCAGTGTCTTCACCGACTGGCGCTCGACGCGCGGCACCCAGGTCTGGCGCAAACAGCTCGCGGACGCGCCCGCGCCCCCGGCGGACTGGCTCGGCACCACGGCGGCCGACCGGCCCTGCCATCCGGTGCCCGGCATGCCGACCGCCAACTGCACCGAACAGCTCGGCGTGCCCGGGCCGTGGCACGAGCGGCTGCCGCACTTCCGGCTCGGTTTCACCCCGAGCAGCGGCGACGAACTGCAATCCGAGTACCACCTGCCCCGCGCCGACGCGGCCGACGCGCTTGCCGCCCTGGACGAGGTGGCACCCCTGATCGCCCCGGTGCTGCAGATCAGCGAACTGCGGACCATCGCCGCCGACGACCTCTGGCTCAGCCCGCAGTACCACCGCGACAGCCTCGCGATCCACTTCACCTGGATCGCCGACACCGCACGGGTGCTGCCGGTGGTCGCCGAGGTGGAACAGGCCCTGGCCCCCTTCGCACCCCGCCCACACTGGGGCAAGGTCTTCACCACCGCCCCCGAAGCGATCGCCGCCACCTACCCCCGCTGGTCCGACTTCGCCACCCTCCTGCACCACCTCGACCCCACCGCCAAGTTCCACACCCCCGCCCTAAACCC
>NZ_PNOZ01000069.1:0-29701 GCF_002879555.1 Verrucosispora sp. ts21
AGGGGACAGCCTCGCCGTAGCAGGGGCTGTCGGACACCCGCCGGCGTAGCGTCTCGGTGCCGGCGCCCTCACTGAGGCTCACCATGACCTCACCCCGGTACGACTGGTCAGGTGAGGTGAAGGCGTATTCACACCGCACTACCGACCGGACGGCCTCTCGGCGTGGCTGCGCCTGCGTCACCGTCCACGATCCCGGCACCGCCTCGGGCAGCGCAGCGGCAAGGTCCCCGCAGGACGGCACCGTCTGATCGTCGCTCCACGGTGCCCACCGCCACAGGCCGAGCAAACCCACACCCAGCAGCGCAACGCCGGCCACCACACCCAGCTGCCTGCGCACCGGAAGCTCACCACCCGGAGGGGCTGTCGCGAGACTCGCCGCGGTCGGCCGGCTGCTGCACACGCGCCAACGCCAACCTCGCCGCCGCTCGCACCTGACCAGTTAGCGAATCCTCGGTATGCCGACGCAGGCCCTGCACCTGCACCCGAATCTGTCCGTCAGCGCTGGCAACGATCTGGACCGAACGATCCGGCGACCACACATCCACATCGGGAGGCCGCAACGCATCAGCGGCCATCAGTGGATCTCTTCGCGTGCCCGTGAAGGACGCCATCCGTCCCAGCAGTCGTACCCAGCCCCCGTCCTCATGGCGGTGACCATACCAACGCCAGTTACTATCTCGCTGCCCTCAGTGACCGTCCCGGCGGCCCGGATGGAAGAAAACTGATCTTGGAGGGTGGGGAGTGGCGCTTGGCGGCTGACAGTTCTTTCAGCCCGGAACCGAGATCTCGGTGATCGTGGCAGCTCCTCGTACGGACCGGCCTTCGTGCATGGTGATCGTCTGGTCAGGCCAGAGATCACGCCACCCGTCGGGGGTCAGGGGAGCCAGGCGCACCGACCCCGTCGCTCCCGGCGCCAGTTCGGGAGCGTACTCGACCAGATCCTGGCGACACGAAGGTTGGGGTGACCCTCAGCCATGTACTGACCGATGTGCCACAGAGGCCGCAACACGCCCCTACCCGGTATAGGGGCTTGCCGACCTCCCTCAGCGACCGGCACGAGCGTCAGCTGAGCACGGGTAATCCCGTGGATGCTTTCCCATCTCCGCCACCGGCACCATGTGGCCGTATCGGTGAGCCACATCAGCTCCGCGGTCTCGATCAGCAGGTCCCACCACTGCGCATCGGCAGGCCAGCCGTCGAGGTCGGCGAGCAGATCAAGGGCGACTTCACTCGTGGTGCTTGAGGTACTCCGCTACATCGCCGACGGTGGCTCCGGCCTCGTTGGTGGCGTTCGCAGGAACCATCGTGGCCGCCCGACCGAGCAGCTCAGGAACATCCACCTCGCCATTGTCCTGGCCACACCGCCTACTCGGCGACGCCGTATCCAAGCGGTGCACACCATGCCGCCGCACGAGCGCGGCCGCGTGGCGTCTGAGACCCGCTCGCAGAGGGCTGGGTCGGCTACGGCAGTGCAAGGTTGAGGTCAAGTACCTGGTCAGAGACGAGATATCGCTACTTCCGGCACTCACTCATCAAGGCATCCGGTTGTCCGAGCCGGTACGCCAGGTGGGCTTGACCCGTTTCGACGGACAGGGTCGATGAGTTGGTCTTCAGGCTACCTTGAGCGCCGGCACCAAGCTGATGTCGGTGCCGTCTTCGTAGGCGGCGGGGCTGAGGTAGCCGAGGCTGGAGTGCCGGCGGCGGGTGTTGTACCAGCCTTCGATGTACTCAAATGTGGCCTGGTGGGCGGCTTTGCGGGTGGGCCAGGCCTGCCGGTGGATCAGTTCCGTTTTCAGGGTCGAGAAGAACGACTCGGCGACCGCGTTGTCCCAGCACTGCCCGCGCCGGCCCACGCTCAGCCGTACACCGTGGCGTTTCGCGAGGCGGGCGTGCTGAGCGCTCGTATATTGACAGCCGCGGTCGGAGTGGAAGACCAGGCCGTCGGCGGGACGGCGCCGGGCGAGGGCGTCGGACAGAGCGGCGTCGACCAGATCGGTCTTGAGATGGTCAGCCGTGGCCCAGCCCACGACCCGGCGCGAGGCCAGGTCGATGACGGTGGCCAGGTAGAGCCAACCTTCCCACGTGTTGATGTAGGTGATGTCGCCGCACCAGCGGGTGTCGAGCGCCGCCGGGTCGGCGGTGAAGTCCCGCTCGACGAGGTCCGGCCGGTTCCCGGCGTTCGGGTCCGGGATCGTGGTCGCCTTCCAGCGGCGTGGGCTCTTGCCGCGCACGCCGGCCTCGCGCATCCGGGCGGCGATGCGTTTACGGCCGTGGCGCCGTCCGGCCGCAGCGAGTTCGGCGTGGATGCGCGGCGCCCCGTAGGTGCCGTTCGATGCCGCGTGCACGGCGATGATCTGCTCGGTGAGTTCGGCATCGACGCGGTCGCGGGCGGACTGCTCGCCGCGGGCGTGCTGGTAAAAGGCGGACCGGGAGACCTTCAGCAGCTCGCACGCACGCTTGACGTTGTGCTTGCCGGCCTGCTCCGCCTCGATGAACGGGTACACGTTCACCGGGTCTCCCTCGCGAAGAAAGCCGTGGCCCGTTTCAGGATGTCGACGTCCTGCTGCAACCGGCGGTTCTCCGCCCGCAGCCGGGCCAGTTCCGCCCGCTCGTCGGAGGCGAGCCCGTCCGTGCGGGCCCCGGCGTCGATCTCGGCCTGTTTGACCCAGGCTCGCACAGCCGTCTCGGTCAGGTCGAAGTCCCTGGCCACCTGCCCGACGGTGCGGTCACCACGCTGACACAGCTCGACGATCTCGGCCTTGAACTCGGGCGTGAACGCCCGCCTCGGCCGCGATCGCTTCTTTCCCACGCTCTCCATGATGCTGGACATCCTCCCGGAGACTCCAGGTCCCCTGATCTTGGATGTCCGTCAAAACGGGGTAGGCCCAAGGACGATCAGGCGTACGCACCCGTCACGTGGCGGTACGGGATGCCGAAGCAGGGGCGTTCCCTGTGCCCGGCTGCGCACGCAGAGCGGCCTGCAGCTGTTTACCGTCAACGGCCGTTGAACAACGAATTGGCCTGCCGGGAACACGAGACAGTGGTGGCCGACCGGGCGCAGAGGCACGAGGCGTTGCTGAGTACGGGCTTCACGCCGACCGTGCGCATCATCAAGACCCGCCGATTCGGCGCGTGGGAAGCGGTGACCGTCTGCGTGGACGCCGTCGACGGGCTGGGCACCTTCCTGGAATTGAGGATGTACTAGAGAGTCCTCCCGGCCTGGTCTGACCCGCCCCGTGGTCGAAGCCGACCGACCTGGCCGTAAGCCCGCCGCCGGCAGGGCGAGTCCGACTCGGTCGACGCCGAAGCCGCCGCCCGCGCCGGTCTCGCAGTGAGGTTCCCGCGGTTCGCCGGAGGGGGAGAACTGCACGTATCAGGTAGAGACGATGGTTTGCTGCTCGTCCATGACCAACTGGCTGCCCCTGAACGTTGACTGGGTTGCCAGGTGTGGCGAGCGCTCGATCACAAGCCGGTCGTGGGGCCGTATTTCCATGTTGCCGCTACCGACGGTAGTAGGTGGGGGAGTTGCTGCAGAGCTGGCAGGCGAGAACCAGTGGCTGACCGGCCCGGCCGGGCGGCTTCTTGCCGCAGCACAAGGGCACGCTCTCCACGCCAGGCGCTTCGGCCTGCGTGACGACCGCGCCGTATCGCCGCTCGCAAGTGCGTCCCGCTGTCTCGTCGGAGGGTCGTGGGACGTTTCCGGCCTCGGCCAGGTCGAGAGTTCCGCCTCGTTCAGCGGTGACGGTGCTGTGCGCGTCGGCGGGGATCCAACTGATGCGGTCGCGGTTCTGGTAAGGCAGCCAGGTTCCGTGCAGGATGCCTTCGAGCAGGTGGTCGAGGTGGGGACGTGGGCCGCAGGGGTACATGGCGGTCGTGGCGGCCTTTTGCCGGCTGTAGCTGTGCGGGTTCAACGTCGGGTACAGGTGCAGGCGGCCACACGGCGTGACCTTGCGGGTGACCGGGCACCGGGTGGTGCCTGTCCACAGGTCTGCCCACCCGCACCGCTGTGTCTCGAACGTGATGGCGCCGGCGCCGATTTCCAGCCGGGTCTTGGACAGATACATGCGGTAGTCGTTGAGGGCTGGCACGGACAGATGTGGCACCGGATGTAGGAACGCGATGTCGTCGGCCCCGCGGTCGGTGGTCCACACCACCCGGTCACCGGCCTTGCGGAGCGCTCGTTGCCGAGTTCGTATGGTGCGGGGGGTCTGCTTGGAGTGCTGGACCTCCCCGGCCACGGTCAGGAACGGACCGATGGCCAGGACGTCTGGTCGACGGCGGGCACGTGGCCGCCACACCTCGACTTCCACGGTGCCGCCGACGGACTCCCATGTGCGGGCTTTGCGCTCTTTGAGCGCCTTGTGGGTGTCGGTCTCGGGCTGGTGTTCCGGGTGCGGCGAGCGGCCATCCTCGTGTCGAAACATCGGTCCGTGCCGCCCTTCGACGAAAGTAAGCCAGACCGGTGCGTGGGGGAGCCCTCGCTGGGCCCGGTAACGCATGCAGAGCAGGCAGAGCAGCTTTTCGCCGCCGATGCCGTGGGGGCGGTCGTTGGCGAGCCGTTCGCGTAGATCGGGTTGGTCGGGGTGCCCCCAGAGCGCGAGGCGCGGCTGCAACTCGACCATGGCCGATACGTAGAACACCCCGTCATTGAAGGCAAGCGGGTCGAGTTGCTCCCAGACTGATCGGGGCACGGGGTCCTCCTGACGGTGCTACTGATGAGCAGTCGTTGGAGTCAGCCAGTTATGTACTGCCTACCTACGGTATCGGCCACATGCAACTCCGGCCGTCAAACCTGGGGCCGCTGCATTTGATCCGCCCTGGGTCCCGCGGAGTTCTGTAAATCTGGGGTTCAAGTGGTGGCAGTGGTGTGCGCTTGCGGGTTCGCGGAGTCGGGACGTTACTGGGGGAGGATTGCTGGGTGCGTACGGATGAGGCGGTCCGGGTGGCGACGCTGGCTGCTGCGCAGGTAGGCATGCCGGCTCATGACGCGCAGGTGCTCCGTGTTGGCGAGAACGGCGTGGTGCTGTTGCCTGGCGTGGGGGTGCTGGCCAGGGTCGTGCAGGGTGCGGAGGCGGTGCAACGTGTGCGGCTGGAGATTGCGGTGGCTGATTGGTTGGCGTCGCAGGATGTCC
This sequence comes from Verrucosispora sp. ts21, assembly GCF_002879555.1. NCBI lineage: Bacteria > Bacillati > Actinomycetota > Actinomycetes > Micromonosporales > Micromonosporaceae > Micromonospora > Verrucosispora sp. ts21. The sequence continues at coordinate 5,133 of NZ_PNOZ01000069.1, forward strand.
CGGTGGCGCGTCCGGTGCGGTCGGAGCCGATCGTGGTCGATCGGCATGTCGTCTCGTTGTGGGAGTACCTGCCGGGCGGTCATTCGGCTGACCTGGTAACGCTCGCGCGGTGTCTGCGTCTCCTCCATGGCGTGGCCCGGCCGGTCGGGCTGTTGACTCGTGTGTCGCCGTTCTCGAGACTTTGTGAGCAGTTGGCGTTGGCCGTGGGACTGGATGAGCGCGACAGGACGTTCTTGCACGAGCGTCGTGACCAACTCGCGGTGCAGTGGGAATACGCAACGTTTGCGCTCGGTGAGGTGGTGTTACACGGCGACGCGCACATGGAGAACCTGTTGGTCACGGCGGCCGGCAGATGTGCATTCATCGATCTGGAGTCCGTGTGTGTCGGGCCGCCGGAGTGGGACTTGACCCTCAGTGCCCTCTACTACGAGTGTGGGTGGTTCTCCGGCCACGACTACGCCACGTTCACGCATACCTATGGTTACGACGTGCGGCGTAGCCCAGCCTGGCCGCTCCTGCGGCAGATCCGCATGCTGCGGATGACCCTGTGGCTGGCGCAGTCGGCAGACAACGACGCGCAGCGGCGACAGCAACTGAGGCACCGCCTGGACTCGTTGCGGGATGGTTCGGCGCCAGCTGGTTGGACAGGTTTCTAGACCTGTGCCGCCGCGACACCGCTGAGCCGGGTCCGCACCGCAGTCAGTTCATCCTTGAGGCCTGGTTCCGGGGCGATGTCCTCGAGGATGTGTGTGAGGACGTGAACGTCGTCGCGTAGACGGCTGGAGTGCACACCGGCCGCATCCGCGCAACCGGCTCGTGCTGACTGCACGGTGGCGGCGAGGTTGCCCTGGTGCGCCTGTAGACAGGCAATCCGGATCATGGTCAGCGCGCGAGACCTCGCCACCGGGCTCGGGTGTAGCTCGTATGCGGCGTGCAGCCGTGCGATCGTGGCATCGGTTAGCGTGGGGCTGTCGGCGGTCAACGCGAGATCGCACATGGCGTGCCCGGCGTCGCCGAGGATTTGACCCAGGTCCGCGTAGTACCCCCAGGTGGGGTCGTGTACGCCATCAGCTGGGCTGGCATCGAAGTGCGCGTCGCAGAGGCCGACGGCACGACGGCATTGCTCGGCATCGCGAAGGGCGGCGTACGCCCGCGCCTCCACAATTCCGATGACGGCTCGGCCCAATGGAGGTAGATCCCGCCATCCGTTGCGGGCAAGACCGACGATCTGTAGGGCCTCCTTGGCTTTACCGCTGTAGGTGAGGTGCCTGCTCAGGCTCGTAACAGTGTGGGTGCGCTGCTGGACGTCTTCGGCTTCGGCCGCGAGTTGAATCGACCTGACAAAGTACCCGCGAGTGGTCCCAGTGTCCTCGCCTGCGTCGAAGCACGCCCAGCCGACGAGGTCACCGAGCCGGGCTGCCGTCGACAGCCACTGCCGACGTACGGCGTGCCGGGCCGATGCCTGATGGCTGGCACGGCATGCCCATTCGAGTTGCCCTGCCATCGCGGCACGAGCAAGTCCACCCCCGTATCGGTGATCCATGTCCTCGAACAGGGTGATACTCCGGCGCAGGGCCTCCACATGGGGCTTCTCAATCCTGCTCGGCACCTGCATACCCGACGTCCATGGCCCTAGGAGCTCAACCATCTCGTCCGGAACCACACCTGACCACGCCGCCTCCCTCAGGCCGTTACTTGTGCCCCCTGTTCGGCGAGGGCTGTAGAGCCCGAGCTGGGCGTCAGCGGTGACGTGGAAGACGGCACGTAACGCCGCACGCCGCTCCGCGTTCGGCCAGCGGTGTTCACCACGCTCCAGTTTCCCGACCCACCGGAAATCCACGTAGTAGGCAGCCATGCAACGCGAGGGGTAGAGAGTATCCAACGCAGCGTTCACTGCGTCGGCCAACTCCGCGCGAGACATACACTGCCCAGACCTCATCGGTGAAGGCAGCTGAACTCGCGCGTTCCTGAGAAGCGTATTCGGCGTGATCACCGTTTCCGCATGACGAGGCATGCTCCTCCTCTACGGCAATAGCCCTGTCGAACTCGGAACTGCAACTGTCGCCGGCTTGGCTCAAGGCAGACGTTTTGAAGGCCCGCCATACCCTGTCCATCGGCGACCGATCGGCGGCGATCAACACGCGAGCTTCGCCGGCAACACTGATCCTACGCAGGAATCGGTGGCAGATCCGCCGCTGACACTGCCATCTCCCAGCCGGTCCGCCAGTCTCGCGGGGTCTGTCAAACGAACGTTTACAGTCCCTGTCGGTGTTCACGACGCCCGGGAACGGCGCGTGCGAAAGGCATGGAGCCAATGTCGTATCTACTCGTCGTCGTGCAGGTACCGGCCGTCCTTGGCGTGCCGCAGGTCGATGCCGTGCAGCTGTGTGAGCGCCCACCAGACATCCGCGTCTTCTGCACCGCCGCCATCCGGGTCGGTGACCCACTGAGCTGCCCATCGGTCGACCTCGCGTCGCGTGACTGGCTTCGTCTAGGAGCGCCCGGAGTCTTGCCTCGATTTGGTCGCGACTCGGCGGCGGGTGAGGACTCAAGGACATCCAGCAACCTTGTCACATAGATCCACACGACGTACCACTCTGGGCGCGATCGTGCGCTCATCTGGTTTGACCGCGAGCCTCGTCTGCGGGAACGGTGTCGAGAGCGGAATCAGCCATGACCTGACCCCCAATCGACGAGCGTTGGGGCGTGATGCGCGGCGACAGATTCAGGCTTATATGACAATCGGGTTTATCTGGTGGTGGCGTCGGCAGGGTTCTCGCCTGAAGGCTGATCTCCTCCGTTAGGGCACTGATCCGCATGGCTGAGTCTGAGCGTGGTGCGGTAGGCGTGTGCCCGCACGATGTGTCACGAGGCCGCTGCGGTGGCGGTCTGGTCGGATTCGCGGGCGCAGTGCCGGCATCGTCGTGGGCAGGGCGTCTGCGGTGTCACGGCGGTGAGGCCGCTGGTGTGCAGGATGGTGGTGACCGTTTGTTCGAGGGTGCTGGTTTCGCCGATGACAGTTTCGCCGGGGGCGCCGAGCAGGTCGCGGTGGGTGTACCAGCGGCGCATCTCGTCGGGGGTCACGGGAATGGGCTCGTCCCGGTTGAGGTGACGGTGGACGGTTTCGTCGAAGTGGAGTCGGACCAGGGCGCGGTGGCAGCGTTGCCGCTGCTCCGTTTCCCTGGCCCGCTCCCCGCACCCGGCGTGCCTGTCTCCAGGCACCGGGCGCTCCACAAGCCCGCCGAGCGGTGTTCCCCGCCTCATGCCATGGCCTGCCAGGGAGAGGGGATGACTGTTCCCCGGTATCGGTAGCGCGTGGTGCGCACTCCCGCCGGGTTGAACAGTGTCCGCTCTCCGTCTGCCGGCCACCAGCCGCCCGAGCAGTACAGCCGACGCAGTTCCCGCCAGTTGCGCTGGCGGTGCTTGCGTCGTATCCACCCGAAGACCCGCTCCCACACGTACTTGCGTAGGAACCCGAACGTGCTGGACGAGACGCCCGACCGGAAGTGGGCGCACCACCCTTGCAACGCCGGGTTGAGCAGGCCAAGCAGGACTGTCAGGGGCTGGTTCGTTCCTGTACGGCGGCATAACGCCTTCACCTTCCCCATCACCGTCTTCACGGCTTTCCGGGCCGGGTAGGTGTAGACGTAATGCTGGTTTGTCCCTCGCTTCCGGTGACGCTGGATGCGCCACCCGAGGAAGTCGAGTCCCTCATCGATATGGGTGATCAAGGTCTTCTCTGGTGACAGGCGAAGGCCCATCGTCAGCAGGACCTCAGCGATCTCGTCCCGTAACGCCACCGCGTCGTCTCTGGTGCCCTTCACCATCAGACACCAGTCATCGGCGTACCGAATGAGCCTGTAGTTCGGTAGGCCATGACGACGCCGTGTGGCGCGCCTTGCGTTGCTGACGTTCGGCCCGCCGGGTGCACGGGCGACATGCTCGTCCAGCACCGAGAGGGCGACGTTCGACAGCAGCGGGGACAGGATCGACCCTTGCGGGGTGCCGGTGTTGGTCTCCCGAAGCTGGCGATCTTCGGTGAAGATGCCCGCCTTCAGGAACGCCTTCACCAGGGCCAAGACGTGCTTGTCCCCGATTCGAGCCCGCACCCTTTCCATCAGGGCGGGGTGTGAAATCTCATCGAAGCACGCCTTGATGTCTCCCTCCACGATCCACTCATACTTGCGCGGTGGGGACGCGAGGAAGCGCACCTCGGCTACCGCATCATGCGTGCGGCGGTTGGGACGGAACCCGTAGCTGCACGGGAGGAAATCCGCCTCAAAGATCGGCTCCAGCACCAGCTTCAAGGACGCCTGGACCACCCGGTCAGTGATCGTCGCAATACCCAATCGGCGGCGTTTACCGCCCGGCTTGGGGATCATCCGTTCCCGGACCGGCAGCGGCTGGAAGCTGCGCTCCTTCAACGAGGACCGCAGCCGACCGAGGTAGTTCTCGACCCCCAGCTGCTGTTCGATGGACGGCACTGTCAATCGGTCCACCCCAGCGGTTCTGGCGCCCTTGTTTCCCCGAACCCGATACCACGCCACCAGAAGGAAAGCGGGATCGGCGACGAGGTTGTACAGGTCATCGAATCTGCGAGTTGGGCTCTCACCCGCCCATCCGTGCAGCTTCGTCTGGATCTTCAGTACCCGGTGCTCGGCGCGCATCAGCGTCAGCTCCAGTTCGTCGGTATTCACCGGCGACAGCCCTCCTGACATTCCAGATCTTCCACTGCTGGCTTGCTGGCCCCCTTCGCCCTGCGGCCGGCTTTCCCGGCCCCCATGACGGGTCGTCACTCCCGCGACTACTACGGGGCCTCCGTCCCACCCGCGACCGTCAGTCGGCAGCGGACCTGCCCTTCACCAGACCGGATGCCTGGCACGAGGGCGACCGCGGATGGTTCCCACGTTCACTGCACTCCGATTCGCGGATGAGGTGCCCGACTTTGCTCCGGCAGCTTCGCCAGCGGTACGCCGCAGACCTTCCCACTGGCCTCCTCACCGGCGTATCTATCCGGCTACGGAGTTGACCGCCACGGTGGACCGAGACGGTCACGCACTGCTCAACGGCCCAGATCCACCAGGTTCGAGCCGCCACCTCGCTTACGGAACTTCGGACATCGGTTCCTCGCGTACACCTTTCCGCGTCGCTTGCCGGACCCGACCCGTCTGGCAGTACCAGGCCGTCCCGGCGTTGTCAGGACTGCTCCCACCCTCCTCGGCGCTCCCCGAGTCGGGCTGTCCTCAGCTTCACCACCCTGCTGCGACTGGGCGGCGGTGGAGTTCTCTCACCTCCACTCGGTAATGCAGCGCCTCGTGGCGCACGGAGACGTCGAGGTAGAACACGGCGACTGGTCCGGGGTGACTGTCGATGAGCTGGTGCAGGACGGTGGCGTAGCGTTCGGTGTGCAGGATGCCTTCGAGGATGACGTGGTAGCCGAGGTCGAGGGCGGTGCGGGCGGTCGCGGTGATGAACGTCGGTGCGACGGGGTTGATTTGGGTGCTGTCGTGTTCTCGGAGCAGGGTTCGGCGTAGGTAGTCCTGTTCCAGCTTACCGACCGGTCCCAGCGTTGATACGTCTCTGAGCTGGGCTTAGGCGGCGTGAACATGTTCGTGACGTCATGTAAAGCAGCGTGGCAGACCCGAGCCAGCAGGTTCGGGACGTCAGAGATCTTCCGACGCTCGCACCAGCTTCGGCCCGCAGCAGCCGCGACCACACTCGGGGTCGAGTCCTGTAGGCAATGGCGATGCCGAGATCGGGCATGGCGCGCGTCTGGCCGATGGGTGCGGGGGGCAGCGGTTCGGCTGAGCAGTTGATCTGCTGCCGGCATCGATTGGTGCCAGGTTGATCTGCATGAGGACGGAGGGGCGTCAGGCGGGGGCGATTTCGCCTTGGGTCAGCTCGATGTTCGGGAACTCGTATCGTTCCCGCATGGCAGCGGCCAGGTCCGCGGTCGCTTGGTCGACCATGACCATGACGCCGGATCCGTCGGCGCGGGGTGCCACTGCCGCGACGGCCATTCCTTCGGTTTGCCAGTAGGGGATGTCCTTCATGATGTTGTCCGACACCTCGTTGAGCACGGTGCGTGGATGTTGCGCGTCGGCGAAGGCCAACTGGACTTCCGGGTGTCGAAGGCGCAGACCGGTGTCGAGTTCGTCCACTCGTGGCACTGGCACGCGGTGGATCACCAGTGCTGCTCCATCGGTGCTCATGCCTGAGTACGAGTTGGTGGGGTAGGTGCGTTCGGCGTCGCGGATCAGCAGTTCTCGCGGTGTGTCACCGAGAGTCGTGGAGGGCGTCGTCAGGAGTTCCCGGGTTTGGGCTGGTGTCGGCCCCGCCGGTTGTCCGAGATCATTGGCTTCGGATCCGGCGCACCCTGCTGTCGCCGCCAGGAAACTGGCTGCGACCAAGCCGATTCGTTGCATACGCATGGCAAGATTCAGCATAGCGGCGGCCCTGCCGTCGGGCCACATCGATGTATGGCCCGACGGCGAGGTCATCGGTTCAGCTGGTGGCGATGGTCAGGTTGAAGTGCGACAGGATGCTGCCGATATTGATGTGCAACGCGACCCGCGAGCACAGGCGCCCGGTGTAGTCATACCCCTGGCAGGTGCCCTCGAACTGCTGCCCGGTCCTGACAGCGCTGATGATGCCCAACGCCCTGAAACCGCCGGTGTCGTAGCCGATCGTCGGCCCACCGCTGTCACCCTGACCGACGGATGCAACCCCTGCCAAGTGTTCAGTCATAAACGCCGGGCCAGTGACGTTTCCGTTCAGGTTGAAGTACATGTTGGTTTCCGTGATTCTCGTGTTGCAGTCGTTGCCGCTGAAGCCACCGGAGGTGCAGGCCACATCGTTGAGAACGGCACTGGCCCAGCCTACGATCGGTACGCCGGAGTTGGAGTTGAAGGGGCCGGTGAAGACAGCACCCTGGTAGGTTTGCTCGCTGATGGTCATGGCGTCGAGAGCCACCGAGCCGCTGTTGGAGCGTCCGACGTAGAGTTGGTAGAGCGGGGTGTACCAGTTGGTGTTCGCTCCGCAGTGCCGTGCGGTGATCATCACCTGGGCGTTAGTGGACGTTCTGGCTGCGAACCCGGCGGTGCAGAGGGCGCCGGTGCCTGTCCAGATGACGCTGCCGCCCCAGAACGGCGTGACGTCGTCCCAGCGTCCGGCCGGCTGAATCGCCGATCCGGCCGTCACCTGAACGGGAATCCTGTTCGCGCGTAGGTTGCTGGTAACCGCGGCGACGCTCGTGGTGCCAGCGACAGAGAGCTTGAGCCCGCTCGCGTCTGGCAGTGGTGCCGCGGTCACCAGTTCACCGCCAAGCTGTGAGGCTGGAGCCGTGAACAGACGACGGATCTCCGCAGTCAGCTCGGCCAGCGTGAACCTACTTTCGGCCACGGTCACCGGCACGTCACGGCGTCCTGCCCTGACGGCCTCGTCGACCGCTGCGGGTAGCTTGCCCTTCCAGCGCAGTTCCACCGCGCCGGTGTCGCGAACCAGCCGCAGCGAACCGAACCCCTGATCGTGACCCTCGTCGATGACCTGCTGGATCTGCCGAGCCACGCTGGATGCTTGCAGTGTTTTGGCGTCCACGTCGGGTGGCCGAACCCCGAGTTCATCGACTAGTCGCCTCTCCTCCGTCGATCGAACCTCGGAGGGCAGCGGACGGCCGCCGGGATCGGCTGCCGCAGGGGCTGCGGCAGCGAGGGCCGCCACCAGCACGCCTGCGATAGTTGGAACGAGCCTTCGGGAACGCTTCCGCACGTTCTGACCTCCCCAGGGTCGCAGCAATGAAGCCCCAAGCACCCTGCTGGAGCTTCGGCCTCGCTCATCGGTGGTGGCGGTAAGTACCGACCACCGGCATGGCTCGTTTCTGCCGGTTGGCGAGACGAGCGTCAATGCCTGTTAGTGGCGCTGCCACTACCGTGAGTCGAATACTTGCCACGTTGTGGCTCGTCCGTGTCCTCGTTCTGTCCGTTGGCCGCGATTGCCTGGGTGGGGCCATTTCGGACGAAGGAGTCATCTGGTTTCGATGAGTTCGGCTTCGAGGTCTGCAAGGCGTTTGTCGAGGAAGCGGTTGTTGGAGCGGGCGGCTTGCAGTTTCTGCTCCAGCCCCCGATTGTCCTCGGTGAGCTGGCGAACACGCTGCTTGAGCGTGGTGTTCTGCTCTCCGAGGCGTTGGGCGGTGCCGTCGGCGTACTCGGCTTGCAGGTCGCGGATCTGTCCGAGGAGGATGCCGATCCGCTCCCGTTGAGTGTCGATCTCGGTGTAGGTGGCCTTGAGTGCATCCTCTGCGTTGAGCGCGCGCTGGTGCCAGGAGGCTTCGACGTGCGCGTCGTGTGCTGCCTGGGTTCGGCGCCGCTGGTGGCCGTTGGAGGCGATCGCGGTAGTCACCAGTTTCTTGGCGTCGGTGTTCTGGTAGAGGAAGGTGCGCGAGACTCCAGCCCGTCGAGCGACCGCCGGGTAGGTGATCGGAGTCCGCTCCCGACGCATGGTGCGCAGCGTCACCTCGATTCGTTCGAGCTTGTCGCGGGTGCTCTGCTGGCGGGCGTGGTTGGCGGCCATGGTGCGCGTTCCGCGGTCGGAAGTGGTCATGAGGGGGTCTCCGGGCCGCTGAGGGCGGCGAGGTCAGAGGTGCGGAACGCGGTGCTCCAGAGGCGGTGGAAGTAGTCCTGGGGCCGGCGTAGGTCCAGAGCGAGGGCGTCGTTGAGCAGGCCGAGGCCGGCGAGGGCGCGTTCGAGTCCGGCGATGGCGCGGGCAGTAGGTTCAAACTGCTGGTGCAGCCAGTCGGCCATCTCGTCGGTGGGTGCGCGTTCGGCCAGGGAGTGCCACTGTTCGCGTTTGCGGCGCCAATACAGCAGGTCGGCGCCGGTCATGACGAACTTGTCGCAGCTGGTGCAGTTTAGGTTCCAGGGGCAGGCGCCGCCGTCGACGACGATCTGGTAGGTGCAGAGTCCGCCTTCGGTTGGGGTGCTGCGCCGGCCAAGGTCGATCGCCAACGCCTGGGCCTGTTCACGCGGCAGTTGCGGGATTCCGTCGGAGACTGCTGCGCCGGGTTGTGGGGCGCCGGGGCCGGCGACCCAGACGTGCTGCAGAACGTCGTCGATCTCGCTGAGCGCGACCTTGGCGTAGTGCTCGGTCATGCGCTCGGAAACGTGGCCGAGGTAGCGCTTGATGTGCTGCAGGCTGGCCCCGGCGGCCAGCAGCCTGGTCGCCAAGGTGTGGCGGGCCTGGTGCGGGACGGCGGGCTCAAGGTCGAGATCCCAGACCCAGCGGCGGAAGTGACCGTGGAACCAGCCGAGGCCGACGGCGTAGGTGCCGTGCGGGTTCCTGTAGGCGCGGGGGAACATCGCCATACTCGCGCGTTCCTGAGCCGTGAGCGTGCGGGCGTAGCGCTGCTCGAACCGCGCGATCGTGGTGCGTTGCCGTTCACGCAGCCGCTGGTAGATGAAGTCGGGGATGCGGATGGCCTCGTTGTAGTTGCCGACCTTGGTCTGGTCGTGCCACAGCAGCGGCACGCCGTTGTGGATCTCGACGCAGTCCAACCGCAGACCGAGAACCTCGCCAGCGCGCCGCCCGGTCACGATGATCGTCTCCCAGATGTCGCGTACTCCCCGGTCGGTGACGTCTTCTTGGGCCAGCAGGTTGAGGTTGGTGGGGTCGGCGAGGGCGCGGGCGGTGTTGTCGGTGTATGGGCTGCGGGGCCGGAAGGCGCGCTTGTCGCCGACGGGGAAGGCGACGATGAACTCTCGGGGCAGGCCGATCTGCTCGGCGTGGCCCGCTTCGAGGGCCGCGCGCATGATCCGGCGCAGGTTGTCGAAGGTGCTCTTGCAGGTCCCCTCGGTGACGACGGCTTGCTTGGTGGTGGGACTGGGCCGCAGGGCGGGGAGCCGGTCGCGGGCTCGGCGGCGATGATCGGAGACGAACTGCTCGACGTGTTCCGCCGAAAGCAAGGCCGGGCTGTGCCCGGCCTCCGGCGCGCGGGCTTCGAGGAACGCCCCGAGTTCCTGCACCGCGACGCGTATCGCGAAGTAGGTGCCCCGGCCGCGTGGGCTGTCCACCGACCGAAGTTGCTCGGCGAGGTGATCCCAGAGCAGGTCCCGCAGCCACTGCTGCGGGACCTGCGACAGGTCGAACTTGCTATTGAGTTTGCCGATCCGGCGGCCAAAGTGCTCGAAATCGATGTAGCCGGCAGCTTTGCTCTCGCTCGGCGTGACGTAGACAATCTCCAGATCCCGGCAAATCTCGGTCACGATCGTCCGTTCTTGCTCGCCCATCGCATCGACGTCCAGGTCGGCCAAGCAGGCGAGGCCGCGGCAGGCGGCGACGACCCGCAGGATCGCATGCATCCACCACCGGGTGTGGTCGCTGCGCTGGGTGTAGGAGAACAGGCCCCACTTCAGCTCCGCCCTCATCAGCGGACTCAGCCCATGCAGGCTGATCTGCCCGGGCCGGGCAGCCGGCCGGACCTGACGGCACCAGCCGCGAAACGCCGGCTCGTCGTCGAAGCTGACGGGAACGCGCTGGCCGCGACGCTCAAACCAGCGGCACCAGTTGGACGGCAGCCGAGCGCCACCAGGGCGGCCAGCCCGCCGGTAGAGCTTCTCGTGATCCTCGCAGAGCTCCAAAGGCGAGCGCGCCAGATCGTCGCAGCAGGCCGCGATGCACTGGCCGTAGGAAGCTCGGGGCTCTTGGCCGGACAACCACAGTTCGAACTCGTTACTGTCTTCCGGCGCTCGGGTTGAGCCGGTCAGCTCCTGCCATCGGTTGCGGTGGAAGGTGCACAGCCCGACACGCATGCTGCGTTCCGCCGGCCGCTCGCAGCGGGAGACGCGACAGCCGTTCGGGGCGTTGAACCGCCGCCGTGCCCCGATCAGCGGGGCTGAGCGTATGAACTCCAGTCGGTCCATGCCGGCCGCTTCCGCCACGTACCACCTGGCCAGGTGATTGGTGCACAGCTCCTGCCTCGTGATGTAGCCGTCGCAGCCGTTGATCAGGCAGTTCCAGTGCAACGTTTGGTGATTCCTCGGGATACGGATGTCGTCACTGCGAAACAGCGGGTCGAACCCCGGCCCGTCGATCAGCGCGGTCAGGATCTCCAGCCGGTCCCGGGATTCGCGGTCCGGTCGGATCATGGCCAGGTGTGCCGCAGCGGTCACGACTGGCTCCAGACCTTACGCAGGGCCGCGTCGAACTTCGGATCGTGGATGTCGGTGTGCCCGTAGATCTGGTCGACGGTCGCGCTCGACGCCCAGCCGCCGGCGTCGCGGGCGATCATCAGGTTGCCGCCCGAAGCGTCCAAGACCGCGGTAGCGAAGTTGTGCCGAGCCTGGTGCGGGTGCACCCGGCCGAGCCCAGCCCGCAACCCCGCTCGGCGGAACATGCTGCGGGCACCCGCAGCCGACAGAGGCTGCCCGTAGTGATCTCCAGCGAGCTGCACCAGAAGCATCCCGTGGCCGGTCACCGCGCTACGCGGGTACTCGCTGGTCATGTAGGCGAAGTAGGTGTGGACCATCTCCGGGCTGACCCGGCGGATCAGCCCACCATGCACGACACCGTTGACCAACTCCCACGGATGCTTCGTCTTCGCCCTGGCCTGGTTGCTGTTGCCGTCGCGGTGGCAGATGTGCACGTGCGCGCCGCGCGCCTGATCGCACTCGGCGTTCTCCCGCAGATGAAGGTCCGCCAGGTGCAGACCACACAGCTCGCCGATCCGGAACCCGCCGTCATACAGCCACGTCACGATCATCCGGTCCCGAGCCGTCGTCGCCTTCCGCACCAGCCGGCCACGCCCCTCGTCAGGCAGCATCTTCGGATGCCGCCGACCGCCCTTGCGCGGCGCGAGCGGATTGGCCGGCATCGCCGAGCTGACATGCCCCAGCAGCGACCGGTTCCGGTCCGCCTTCGACGGCAACCGAGTCCGGTCCAAGTCACGCCGAAGCTCGGCGCTGACCTGTTCGTAGCCCAAGCTCAGGTAGAAGCCCTTCAGCACCGACGCGGCGGTGCCCAAGGTCGCCGCACCGTACGGCTGCTTACCGACCCGCCAAGGCTCACCCAGCGGCATCCGCACGGCGGCGCCGACGATCCCCATGTACCGCTGAAGATCACGCAAACGGACGGCTTTCAGCTGCAGCGCCTCGCGTTCCAGCCACCGCAGATGATCCACCAGCAGATACGCGTACGTCCGCTGCGTACCCGGCTCGCCGTCGTACCGGCGCAGAAACCGGTCCGCCTCCTCGTGGACCGCGCCCTCCGGCCACAGGATCGTCCACGACCGCCGCCCGCCGCTGAGGAAGATCTCCTGTACCCGGAGCTGTCCAACAATCCGCCTGCGATCCACGCACACCCTCACATCCCCACGTCCCGAACGTGAAGATCATGAAAGGTTAGGGTCGCCGAAGGATCAAGATCCGACGGCTTCGCGGACGTCACGTACACCAAGAGGACGGTGGGAAAGTTCGAGTAGGGCGCAGCCGCGCCCGTAGCGGCGTCGTGCTTCTCGGGCTGCGGTCGTCTTTCCGCTTGCCGAGTTTCCGCGCACGATCACGAGGGTCGGGAACTGCGGGGAGGACCGTTCGATGCGCGACGGGTCGGTGGTCATCGCGGCTCTCCCGAGCCGGGCCAGGTGACGGTGATCGTGGTGTGGCGGCGGGTTACGAGCAGCTGGGGTCCGTCGGCTGTAGGCGGGTGTGTGCTGTTGGGGTGCACGGTGATTGTCGGGCCGGGTCCGTGCCGGTGGTGGTGTTCCCAGATCGTGATGAGGTTGAGCATGTCGGCGGTGAGGGTGTCGGCATCGGGTCCGAAGCCGTGGGCGCCGAACTGCCAGGTGGTGTCGTCGAGCTTGCGCATCGCGAGGTAGGCGACGCTGTCGGTGGTGAGCAGGGTGGGGCAGACGAACCGGTCTTGCGGGTCGACCAGGTCGGCGGTGCGTTCGCGGTCTACGGCGAGAGTGCCGAAGGGTCGGGGCTGGCTGGCCAGCCACAGGTGCAGCGACTCGAAAGAAGAGCCCTCCTGCATGGTGATGGTGACCGGCGACCATGCCTCCCGCCGCGGCGAGTGCAGGGCCGCGGCGAGTGCGTCCGGGTTCACCTCGGTGGTGGTGTCGTCCAGGGTCACGACGATGTCGTCGCCGCGCAGGGCCAGGCGGCGGGTGGGGTGGCGTCCGTCGCCCTGCATCGGCACGAACCCGCATTGCAGTGCCGCGGTGGCGAGGAGGTGATCCTCGTGGCGTCGCAGGGTGAGGCACCGGGTCATGCCGCGTATCCGCAGCGGCACGATGAGAACACCGGCCGGGGTGAGTTGGTCGAGCCAGGCCGGTGGCAGGTCCGGTGTCTCCACGGTGGCGATGATGGCGTCGTACGGGGCGTGGGGCTGGTTTCCGTGCTCGCCGTCGCCGTGTACCACGGTGACCTGCTGGTAGCCGGCACGGTCCAAGCCGGTGCGGGCGCGGTCGGTGACGTCGGCGTCGATGTCGACGCTGACGACCGTGCCGTCCGGACCGACGACATCGGCGATCAGCGCGGCGTTGTAGCCGCCGGAGCCGACTTCAAGGACCCGGGCGCCCGGCCGCAGCCAGGCCTGTTCCAGCATGTACGCCTGTAGCCACGGCGCGGAGATCGAACTCGTCGCGCGCCCGTCCGGGCCGCGTCTGGTGATGAGGACATCATCGGCGTACGCGGCGTGGACGCCGACGTCGGTCGCGAACAGATGTCGCGGCACCCGGCGAAACGCCGCCTCCACCGCCGGCGAGGTGATCCACCGGTCAGCGAGGAGCTGGTAGACGAGCCGGGCGCGGGCCTCATCAGCAGAGACGGTGTCGAGCGCGGAACCAGCCATGGATTGGACCTCCGTGAGCGGGCATCGGTGGGATGCGATTGCGCGGCGACAATATCGGGCGCATGTGACAAAACGCGCCCGGCCTGGAGCCGCCTCGTGGGAAGGTTCGCGGGCCTCCCGCCCGTCGCCCTGCCAGTGGAGGCCGTGAGTGCATGGCTGCCGCCAGGGGCCCTACCGTCCGTGCAGGGCGTGAAGTCGACAAGGAACTTGGCATTGCCTGACTGGCCTCGAACTTCGCGGCGTTGAGCAACGGTTACGAGGTGCGAATGCGGGATTCAACGGTTGGTTTGGCTGGTGCGTATCACGGTTGCGGCCAGGTCGAGTGCCGATGAGAGAGTGTGGCGGGCTGGTTTCGGAAGTTGTCCAAGGCCGAGGCCGCTTGCGCTGACCATCTGCCGTAGCGGGCCGTGGTGTTCGGGACCGACGGCTGGGTGGTTGAGGAGATCACGCGCGGCGTTGGCGTCCTGCTCCTGGATTACCTCGTTTGCCAGACAATCGATCAGTCCGGCTGCAACGGTTGCGGAAAGGTCGAGGGCGGTGAGGACTAGTCGGGTGCGAAATACCGATAGTCCGGAGCCTGGCGCCATGTTTGATACTCGGCCGATCAATTCTCGGCCGTCGGTTCGGCTTCGATCGTCGGTGGCTGAGCTCCAGCCATATAGGAGATCGCGTACCAGTTCCTCCCACGGTTGCTCGATCGTGATGCGGTTAAGGAGGGCGGTAGCTGCGGGGGTGTCGCCGTGGATGAGGTGGGCCACGACGGCGACCTGTCGCCCGTCGCGGAGAGTGGGCCCGATTCCGTCGTAGCGTTGGACGTGCGTCATGGCGTCGGTCCACCGGCCGTTGATGGTGAGGGCGCGGGTTCCGTCGGAGAGCAGGACGTTGCGGAGCCAGTTGGTGATCTGTTCGCGTTCTTCGGCCTCCGCAGGGAGCTGTCGGGGATGTATTTCCAGCCCGCTGATGACAATGGGGTCGCTGTTGACGACCGCATGGTAGAGGTCGGTGAGCAGGCGGTGTGCACGTTCTCCGTCGCCGGCGCGGATGCGGAGGCGGGCGAGATTGACGACGGGTTCGAGAGCGAACCGGGCGGTGTACCCGTTGAGTACGGCGCGGTTGAGGTAGAGGTTCGCGTGACGGTGGCACCAGAGTTCGGCGAGTGCTGCGTCCGCGCAGTCGGAGGCGACGAGAGCGGCTCCGTTGAACACCATGGACGCCTTCTCCGGGTCGTGTTCGCGGTGGGCGGTCTCGGCGAGCCCGGCGAGTCGCATTACCCGTGCGTCGAGCGGTTTGGCTGGCGGGCGCTTGCGGGCGACGAGGGGGAATCGGGCGGCGATGGTAGGGACGACGGGCATGGGTGTCCTCATCTGCTGCGGAAGGCCGTTCCTTGGGCGAGCGGGGGCGCGGCTGGCTGCCGTGTTGCTACGCACGCCGGCCGCTCGCATCGGGACGCCGGGGCGGTGCGCCGCCCCGGCGGCTCTCGGTCAGAAGGAGATGTTGAGGACCGTGTCGGGTCGGCTGATGTCGCCGGTCTGGACCGGTCGGGTTCCGGCGCGGTGGGCGGTGACGGTGGGCTTGTTGGGGCGGCCGGCCTCGTCCCACTGGTCGAGTAGGTCGGTCAGTTCCGTGGCGAGCTTGTCGGCGTCCGGGCCGTTGGCGATGGCGCCTAGTTCGTGTTGGCCGTCGCTGGTCTCTTGGAAGGCGAGGTAGGCGATGGTGCCGCCGTGGTAGATGGCGGCTCCGGCCCATCGGTAGGCGGGGGTGACCAGTGCGCTGGTGGGGGCGGTGTCGCCTGCGCGGAGACGGCCGAACGGCTTGCCGGCGTTCACGAGGAGCCACAGGTCGAGGTGGCCGATGGGGTCGTTGTCGGTGACCTGTATTCCGGTCCAGCGTTCGTACCGGGGGTGGTGGAGGGCGCGGGCGAGGGCGGCGCGGTCGGGTTGGTCGGCGGCGTCGAGTTTGAGGACCACGTCGGAGTCCAAGCGGATGTGCTGGTCGGTGTGCTCGGCCGTGCCGCGCATGGGCACGAATCCGCAGACCAGCGGTGTCGTGGTGCTGACCAGGGTCGTGGGGCTGGTGCGGTCGAAGGCGAAGCATCGGGTCAGGCCGCTCTCGTGCACGCGCAGCGGGACGACGATACGGCCCTGCTCGGCGAGTTGGTTCCACCATGCTGCGGAGATGTCCCACGCGCCAGCGGTGACAATGATCCGCTGGTAGGGCGCGGATTCGGGGTGGCCCAGGGCTCCGTCGCCGCAGATCACCTCGACGGTGTCGTAGCCGGCGCGGTCGAGGGCGGCGCGGGCGCCATCGGCGAGGTCCTGGTCGAGTTCGATGGTGACGATCGTGCCGCCGGGGTTGGTCAGCTCGGCGAGGAGGGCGGCGTTGATGCCGGTGGCGGCGCCGATCTCCAGGACGTGGTCTCCGGGTTGCGGGTCGAGTTGTTCGAGCATGTCCGCGACGAGGCTGGGGCTTGATGCCGATGACAGCGCGGTGCCGTGGGGGTCGCGTTTGGTGACGATCTGGCGGCGGGTGTAGACGGTTTCCAGGTTGACGCCGGGTAGGAACTGCTCGCGGGGCACCGTCCGGAAGGCCTGCTCGACAGGGGCGGAGCGGATGTGGCCGCGTTGTTTGAGGGTGGTGACGAGCTGTTCGCGCAGTGCCGCTGCGTCGACGGTTTCAGGCGTGGTTTGGGACGTGTTCACTGCTTTTACCCTACTGTCGGTCGTCCCGGCGGGGTGGTAGCCGGGTGGGATGTCGGACGCGTGGTGGAAGGTGACGTGTACGGCGGCCGTTGCCAGGAGCCAGGTATCGGTGGCCGAGATGCCGAGCCGGTTGAACAGGAACAGGACGTGATGGGTCAGCACGCCGCGCAGGTCGCGGGTCAGTACGCCGTTCCGGTCGAGGAACCGGAGGTCTCGGCCTGCCTGCTCGTGCGCTCCCGGCCATGACGGAGCGGTGCTCAACGGGCTGCGCGGCGTGTCGTCGCCGGCGGTGATCAAACGCTGCACAGCGGCGATCAGCCCCGGGCTCGGCGTGGGCGTGTGGGGTTGGTGCCGGCGGATGGCGATATGCCGCCAGACATCGCCTTGTTCGGAGAATTCCAGGCCGGCGGCGCGCATGAGGCGGGTGGCGAGCAGCACGCCCAGCTCTCGGCGGTGGTCGCCACGGGCGGCGAGGTGGCCGAGGATGTGGCGGCTGTCGGCGTGGAAGAGGGTGTGGGCGATCGTCATCGCGTCCTCGCCGCCGAAGGCGTACGCCTCGGCCCGGTAGACGGGTTCGGCGACATCGCGGATCCGGTCGTCGGCGGTGATGCCGGCGAGCAATGCGTAGAACCGGGGGAGCCGGCCGCCGGGCAGCAGCCGCAGCCGCCACGTCTCGGACTTGCGGACGAACCAGAACGCACTGATCACGCCGTCGTCCTCGGCGGCGACGAGCGCGGGGCCGAGCCGGGCCGCGGCGTACTCCTCAGCCGTTCGCCAGTTCGTGAAGGTCAGGTTCACCTGGCGCCACCGGCTGACCGGCCCCGTGTCCGGTGGTGGCTCGGTGTCGGGTTCGGGATCGGGGTCCATGATGCTCTCCTCGTCTAGTTGATCAGCAGGCTCGTGGACCAGTGGGTGTCGGTGCCGGTCGCGAAGGTGTGGAGGGTGAGGGCGATGCCGGCGGGGCCCGATATCAGGCCGGACGGTGCGGGGGTGGGGTTGGTGGCGTGTTGGATCAGCAGGCGTATCAGGTGGGGCACGGCGGCGGGCAGGCTGGTGTCGCGGGCGTCGGCGGCGGCGTACCAGAGGGTGGCGGCGAGTCCTGCCCAGCCGTGGCACAGCGCCGGGTCGATGATCCGGCTGAGCTGGACGGGGTCGGCCAGGCAGCGGGCCAGCGCGTCTTCTGCCGCCTGCTGCCGGGCGGGATCGCCGAGGGCGATCCCGGCGAGTTGCTGGGCGCGGGCGATTCCTGGGGTGCCGTAGCACCAGGACGGCCGCGCCGGGCGGTTCACGGCGGGCTGTCCGGCGTGCAACTCCGCGACGGTGATCTTCTCGGGCCACCAGGGGCCCGCCGGGCTCGCCTGCTCCCATGTGTCGAGCCACGAGCAGATCCGGCCGATCGCCTCGGTCTGTCCCGGCACCCGGATGTTCCGCCGCATGGCCAGAGCTAGCAGGGCCAGGGGGCCGGTGATGCCGTGCGCCATGCCGACGTTGGCATGTCCGCCCCGCTCAGCACCATCGTCGTCGGGTGGGTCCGCGCTCCACCAGCCCGGCGCGAGCCGGCCCGCCTCGTCGTCGGCGTCGATCGGCTCGGTGAGCCGTACCAGATACGCCAGCACCCGGCGCAGCAGGTCGCCGTCCGGGAAGCGGCGCAGCAGGTGGGCTCCGAGGCCGGTCAGCCCGCGGACGAGGTCGAACTCCGACAGCGCGGGCCGGGCGCCTGCCGCGAGGCGTGCCTCGGCGGCGGCCAGCCGACGCCCGGCAAGGTCCGCGACGGCGTGGTCCAGGGCGTCCAGGGCAGCCGGGCGTGCGTGGGGCATGGCCGTGGTCAGGGCGTGGGTGACAGCGGGTGCACCGAACCACAGTCCCGCTCCGGTGCCGTTGTTCAGCGTCTCCGCGCTCGCGTGGCGCAGCCACGCACGGACCGGTTCCCATCCACCGTGCCCCGTCTGTGCGCGTACCCCGTGCAGGATCGCGACCCCGGCGGCCCCTTTGGACAGCGATTGGCCGTACCAGCGCGTGCTGCGCGGTCCGTAGTCGGCACCGGTGGGTTGCGCGGGCGGCTCGGTCAGGGTGTCGGTGATGCACGAGGCCATCGTCTCGGCCGCTCGTAGCAGCGGCGTGGCAAGCAGGGTGACGGTCATCGGCCGGCTCCTGTGGTGCGATCACGGCGACGTACCGCCGCGAGCGCGATGTGGCGGGCGAGCCGATACGTGACCTGTTCGGCAGCCTCGTCCGGGCCGTGCGCGCGAACGAAATGCAGATGCACCAGCGACGCGAGCACCCCAGCGGGGGTCAGCGGGCCGCCGGAGGCCGACAACGCATCGGCGTACCGGGCGGCGGCCCGGGATCGTTCCCGCCACGCGCGCCGAACCGGCGCTGGTAGGGACGTCGGATCGAGGGTGACCGCCTGGCGCAGGGTCCCCCGGTCGATAGGCGCTCGCCCGGGGTGTTCCGGCCGGGCGACAAGCCACTCGCACCCGTCGTCGCGGCTGCCGAGCATCG
Source organism: Verrucosispora sp. ts21 (assembly GCF_002879555.1). Lineage (NCBI taxonomy): Bacteria > Bacillati > Actinomycetota > Actinomycetes > Micromonosporales > Micromonosporaceae > Micromonospora > Verrucosispora sp. ts21. The sequence continues at coordinate 24,173 of NZ_PNOZ01000069.1, forward strand.
CGGCGGCCAGGTCGATCATGCTCGCGGCGGTCAGCGCCTGCTGGTCGAGCCGGGATTCGTCCTTCGCCGCCATCTGGGCCACCGCGGCGCGGGAGTCCGCAGCGAACAGCTCCTCGGCGGCGGACATGGCCGGGCCGTCGCCGTACCGGCCGGTCTCCGGTCGGTAGGTGTCCAGGCGCAGATCACCCGCGAGTCCCTGCTGCCGAAGCGCGACCGCCCACCGGCCGACTCTGACCGCCGCCTGACCGTAGTCGTCGGTGTGCAGCCGAAGCCGCAGGTGCGAATACGGGCGGCGCATGCGGATGAACCACCACATCGGCGGCTGCGGCCAGTCAGCGAACAGCGCGGGCAGTCCTCGCCGCAACACCAACTCCATCATCGACGGCTCGACGGCGAGTGATCCGGACAGAAGACTGCTCGCCCCGGGCAGAACCGGGTCGGCAGCGGCAGGAGGCGGCCACGAGCTTGGTGCAGTGACCGCAGCCGGCGCCGTAGCTGGAGCGGCTGTAGAGGCGACCGGTACGACGATTTCGTGCGCGCGTCCGGACAGCCAGCCGAAGTCCTCCAGCCCCGCCGCCTCGACGAGGGTGACCGCCGTGTCGCTGCCGGCGTCCAGGTGGGCGCGCAACAGCGACCGGTCCATGGCCTGATCGAGGTCGAGCCGCAGCCGCTGGTCGCCGCTGCCGACCTGCACCCACCTCGGCAGCCGCAGCCTCTCCCGCAGCGCCTCCCACGCCGCCGACCATTCGCCGTCGCCGGCGGCTGCGGCGGGCAGCCGCGCCGGGTCGATCCGCCACCGCGCCGCGGACAGGAGAACCCGGCCATATCGCAGGGCAGGTCGAAACGGCAGACAGGACGCCGCGCCCCAGTCGAACGGCTTGAGCCGAACGTCCAAGGCTCGCGGTAGCTCGACCAGGAACCGGGCGAGCAGCGGCATGGTGTGCACGGCAGCGGCGTGCGCCACGGTGGGCTCGACCACCCGACGCCGCGACATCGACACCAGAACCAACCGATCGCGATCAGCGGCCACGCCGAGGTCGTCGGGGCCAATCACGTCTTCGCCAGCAGGGCGGTGCTCGGCCATGCCGACCAGCCACGGAAGTACCTGCGGGGACCTGAGCACGTTCTGGGCATGCAGCCTGCGCGGCGGGAAACTCACCTGCGCCGGCATGGCCCTTTCCACCGCGACCGGCAGGCGCGCGAACTCCCGACGCATCCACTCACGCTCGGCATACGGCAGCACGTCGAGGAATCGGCCACTCGTCGCCATCGCCGAGCGGCCCATACCCGTCACCGCGACCAGGAACCGGCCTTCCTCCAGCGCGCGCAACGACACCGCGCGCACCTCCGCCGACACGTCGACATGCGGACTGACGAGACCCTCGGGGTCTGGGCCGGCGAGCGCCCGCACGGCCGCATCATCGAGGACCACCTCACGGACACCGTCGATCACCGCCTGCTGCGCCAACGCCAACAAACGCTCATCCCGACCCGACAGCGGCGCCGCCGGGCATTCGACGCTGCCGAAGTGCTCCGGGTAGCCCAGACCGGCCACCGGATCGACCACCTCGGCAAGCGGCACCACCGCCGCCATTCCGTACCGATCGACAAACCGAGCATGGTACGCGCGCCACTCCGGTCGTCCCGCCGGATGCGGTGTCAACCGACGCAGCACCTCCACCGACGCGATGACCTCCGCGGCGACCTGATGCGGCACGACGACCTGATCCTCGAGCCGACAATCCACCGCTAACGGCTGCCGAGCCACCGCCAACTTCCGCATCCGAGCGGCCAGCCCACGCACGTCTGTCGCCCTCCCTGTGGTGGCACCGAGGCGACCATGCAGTGCCCGAAGCTCCTGAACCGTCTGCCCGACGGGCTCGGAATGAGGGATGGCGTCAAGCTGGTCCAGGACGTGCTTGATCGGGTCGGTGCAGGTAGACGGCGGCCGGAGAGCAGAGATCAACACGCCCTGATCGACCAGGTCGGCAACCAGCGCCTCAGCCGACATGCGTGGGAACTCCGGATAGCCGGCGGCGACCTTATCGACCAGTTCAGCCCACAGCATCGGCCCGGCGGCCAGCGACATCGCCAGCCGTACCGCCTCGGTACGCCTCACCGAGGATCCGCCCCCGGTGAGTACGGAGGCATGGGGCCGGCACTCCACGACGACCCGGAGCCCAGACACCCGCGCGAGGTTGTTCGCCTGGACGTACAGGCCGCGGCGTACGTTCCGATCGGCTTCGAGCTGCGCGATCAGCGACGCGAGCCACTCCGCGTCCGGGCGCAGATGCATGGCCGACCGCTCTGACAACGTCACCGCGGCTGCTGTGTCGAAGCGCAGGGTCGCCACCCCCGAGAACAACCCGAACGGCGTAGCCCGTCGGCGAGCGCGGACCAGGTACCGCGCCAACGCCAACGCCATTCGCCACCCTTGCCCGGCGTCGACCATCTGGCCCGCGAGAGCCGTCTCTACACGGTCGACGAATCCAGGGCTCGCCACCCAGACCGCTTCCGCCATGCCGACCTGACGCCAGGTCGCTCGCAGCCAGGCTTCGACACCGACAGGATCGTGCCGGTCCGACCAGGGCACCCCGTGATCGGGCCACACATGAGCTGCGATGCGGACGGTAGCGGCATCAACCGTGCGAAACATGACACCCTCCTGCCGTCAACACCATTCCCTTGCGAGGAAGGACTTGCCTTCGTGGGACGCCGGTTCCGGCGGGCGTACGGGGGATCGCCCGCCGGAACCGGCCAGAGTGCGGCGACTAGCAGTCACTGCCCCTCACGGTGTCGCAGCCGTCGTCCGTGTCCGCCAGCAACGCCGCGGCGACCGGACCCTCCGTGACAATCTCCACGTCGAGCTCGAACGGGTCACCGCTAACGGCGAGCAGGTTGTCCATGACTGGTCCTCCAACGAGACTTGCGATCGGTGGGCAGGCAGCCCCTGCGGCTACCAACCCGTCGGCCACTTCGCGTTCCTCTGTAGCCAGCGCCGAGCAACGGAAGCTGCCGCTGCCGGCCGCGCAGCGACGCATGCTCTCCGTGACCTCCGCAAACAGGCTCTGAAGCGGCCGGCTGCCGCCTAAAGCCTCACCGGCTACTCCTCACACGATCACTCATAGTGAACAGTGCGGGAATACCGACTTGTGGTCCGACTTCGTGGTGATCCGTGTCGCTACGAGGCGTGACAACGTCAGAGCAGGATGATCTAGACAACCGGTGGCATAGTCGGCAGGGATCGGCATGCTGGGTAGAGGGGAAGTCAGTGCCTCGTCATCCGGACACCACGATCAGGCCGAACACCGCGCTCAGTGAGGCCCGGCGTCGACTGTCCTCGCCGATGCGTCCTGGCCAGTGCATGTCCCGCAGTGAGCTGGCCGATGCGGTCAACGCGGCGCTCGACCGAATTTATGTGGGCCGTGACGTCACCGCCCAGTATGTCGACTTCCGGTGGGTCGGCAAGCTGGAGCGTGGCGAGCATCGCTGGCCCAGCCAAGCGCGGCGAGCAGCGCTGCGTCAGGTACTTGGCGCCGCCACCGATGCCGATCTCTACAGCCCTCGACGAAGCGATGGAACAGGCATCACCGCCGAGACGATCGAGCCCCGACCAGGCAGTTGGGACGAGACCATCCACCTGTTGCGCGAACAGTGGCATCTCCTGGTGCAGAACGACAAGGTGTTCGGCCCCGAGTACGCGCTGATGGGCGTCACCAGACAACTGACGACGATCGAGGACCTTCCGAACGAGGTGCCCCAGGCGCTTCGCCCCGCCGTCATCCGCCTCGCCGCCCAGTATGCCGAATCCGCGGCCTGGCTGCATCAATCCCTCAACGACCACGCCGCAGGCCACCGCCGGACACGACAGGCTCTCGCCTGGGCAGGCCAGATCGCTGACCCGACCATGACCGCCTGGGCCACCTACCGCAGCAGCCAACAATGGTTGACCAGCGGACACCCCGCCCAGGCCGTCGAGCAGGCCGAAGCGGCGCTGCTCTACGACCAGAAGCTTCCCGGACCGATGCGGGCGGCGCTGCGTGTCCAGCACGCGCATTCCCTCGCCGCCACAGGCGAGCACCGCGCGGCGCTGCGCCTGCTGGACGCCGCGCATCGCTGGGCAGCGGACCGTCACCCGGGAAAGCCAGAGGGCGAGCACGGCTCCTACTGCACCAGCGGCTACATCGAAGTGCACCGCGGGGCGTGTCTTCGGCTGGCGCAGCGGCCACAGGAGGCAATCGGCGTCATCGACGAAGCTCTCCCTACGATTCCGCGGCGGCATCGGCAGGACTTCGCCTCCGCCCTGCTGAACAAGGCGATGGCCCATGCCGCAGCGAACCAACCCGACCAGGCTGCGGCGACAGCACACCACGCCTTGCCGATCGCGCGCCGGGCGGGATCACGACGAATCCTGCATCAACTCGCGCACCTCGGCACCGCAGTCAACGTGCACCAGCAACTACCAGAAGTCCGCGCCTTCCTAGATGACCTCAAGAAGGGCACCTGATGGCATCCGACGTCGAGTTGGCCGCGATGCGGCAAGCGATCACACTGTCGTCGTTCGGCTTGGGCACCACGAGCCCAAACCCGCCCGTCGGCTGCGTCATCCTCGATCGCCATGGTGACGTTGTCGGCACCGGCTATCACCGGCGCAAAGGAGAAGCCCACGCCGAAGTGAACGCGCTCAGCACAGCGGGCGCCGCAGCGCGAGGCGGCACCGCCGTCGTCACACTCGAACCCTGCAACCACATCGGCGTCACCCCGGCCTGCCGCCAGGAACTCATCAACGCCGGCATCACCCGAGTCGTCATCAGCGTCCTCGACCCGACCTCCCGAGGCGACGGCGGCGCCGCCATGCTCACCGCCCACGGCATTGAGGTCGAGACCAACGTGCTGCCCGCCGAGACCCTCACCGTCCTCGGCCCCTGGCTCGCCGCCACCCGCCGCCGCCGTCCCTACTTGATCTGGACCTACGCCTACGACAATCAGGACAGCCAGCCTGTCAACGAGCAACTGACCGCGGATCTGCGATGTAGGACAGACCTCGTGCTCAGCTACAAGACAATCGAGGAGGGCGTCCCCGGCGGTCACGCTCCCGAACACTTCACGCTGCCCGACGACCTGAGCACTGATCTCCGACCGTGGCTGTCAGCCTGCTACGCCACCGGCTCGCGAACCATCCTGGCCGTTGGAGCCGATCATTCCGACGCACTCCGCGACAACCTTGACTTCGTCGATGAGATCGTGATCGCCGTCAAGAAGACCCCACCGACAGGGGTCATCGCGGCAGCCACCGCAGACCTCACGCCGGCGGGTTTCGAGCTGGCTGAAATCTTGCCCGGTAGCACCGATGTGCGTGTTCGCCTTCGCCAGCCCAAGCCGTCTCCTGAACAAGCCGACATCGCACAGCCGGGCATGCGCTGATGCGCTGCTGCCGTCGCCGGGTCGAGCGAATCGCCGCCTGCCATACCTAGCCTCGATGATTCGTGCCTGACGCCGGCTCCTTCGGCCCGGCGGAGCTGATCGTTG
>NZ_PNOZ01000006.1:0-147202 GCF_002879555.1 Verrucosispora sp. ts21
ACCCCGCCACTGCTCCGCCGATCATGGAGTTTCGGTCGGGACAAATAGTTGATATGCCGCATTCTGGCGACCAGAACTCCATGATCGGCGGGGAGATCGGGCGGACGGGGAAGGCGGACGAGGGTGGGGTGTCAGTTGGGGGCGGGGCCGTTGTCTACGAGGCGGAAGCGGGCGGTTACCGGGGCGTCGCCGGCCTCTTCGAGGATCAGGCCTCGGGTCGGGGAGTTCTGGAGGTAGGCGGAGTTGCTGCTGATCAGGTAGGTGCCTCCGGCGGCGGGATCGAGGGAGAAAAGCTGTCGGGGTTCGTCCTGGTCGCAGGGGACGCCTTCGACGCGTAGTGGCTGGCTGCCGGCGGAGCGGACCTCCCAGCAGGTGTCGGTCAGGTCGGTGTCGGGGTCGGCGGCGGTGCGGATCTGGTAGGTGCCGGGGCCCTGTGGCGTGATCACGAACAGCCGGCGGCCCTCGACGCCGTCGACCTCGGCGAGCCGGCCGTCGTCGAGCATCGACACTGCCGACTCGAACGCATCGGTGCGCACGATGGCTACCTGGCGGGTGCCGGACAGCAGCCGATCGGTGCTCGGCGGCACTGCGGCGGAACTGCTCGGCGCGGCAGGGGAACTGCTCGGTGCCGCAGGTGAGCTGCTGGGCGTCCCGGGCGAAGCCGTGGGCGAGGAGGACGGGCTGGTGGACGGGCCGATGACGGTGGACGGGCCGGCCGGGTCGATCGGCATCGACTGCGTGGAGCCGCCGAGGCGGGCCAGTGCGACGCCCGCGCCGAGCGCGACGACTGCGGTGGCGGCGAGTGCGACCGAGGCGGTCCGGCGGCGTCGGCGGCGGATTTCGCCGCGTCGCCGGATGTCGGTGGCGGCGGGGATCCGGCTGTCCTGCCCGCCGTCGCGCGCCAGCGCCCGTAGGGCGTCGTCGAGCTGGTTGTCGAAGCTCACGTGCTGCGCCCTCCGTCCATGTGGGGACTGCTCTCCTCGGTCAGATGGGCGGCCAACGCCCGGCGGCCCCGGGCCAGCCGGGTCTTGACGGTGTTCTCGTTGCTGCCCACCTCGGTCGCGATCTCGGTGACGCTGAGGCCGACCAGATGGTGCAGCACCACGACCCGACGCTGCTCGGTGGGGATGCGCCGCAGCGCAGTCACCACTGCGACGTGGTCGACCGAGGTGGCCTCCACCCGCTGCCCGGTGGCGTCCCGCCGGTGGGCGCGCAGCCGGTTGACGGTCTTGCGCCAGGCGCTCACCGCCACCCGGTAGGCCACCCGCCGTACCCAGGCTTCCGGGCTGTCGCACTCACGCACCGAGGACCACCGGTCCCAGGCCCGGGCGTACGCCTCGGCCACCGCGTCCTCGGCCTCGGCCCGGTTGCCGATCATCGCGTACAGCTGTCCCAGCACCCGCTGCACGGACGCGGAGTAGAAAGCGTCGAACTCCGCAGCGTCACGCATCGATAAAAGTCTCCCACCCGACCCGGTTGAACCCGTCAACTGTCTGGTCACGCCGGTGACCCGGCCGGGGGTGGACGGCCGGGTCACCAGGCCGGTCACTTGCGCGGGGCCGGGCCGGTGTCGTTGAACCGGAAGCTGCTGAACGGCGCGGCGTCGCCCAACTCCTCCAGGATCAGCCCGGATCGTACCGAGTCTCGCAGGTACGCCCAGCGGTTGCTGATCACGTACTCCCGGGGGCCGCCACCCTCGGCGGCGGTGATGACGAACCGCTGCGCCGGGTCGTTCGCCCGGCAGGTGGCACCCCGCACGTACAGCGGTTGGGTGTTCTGCGGGTTGTGCGACTGCCAGCAGATCGGCTTGCCGGTGCCGCCACCGTAGTACGCCTTGATCAGGTACTCCCCCGCGCCCAGCGGAGTCGGCACGAACACCTGCCGTCCCTCGGCGCCGTCCACCTCGGCAAGCCGACCACCGTCGAGCAGCGACAGGCCCGACTCGAAGGCTCCCACCCGTACGATCGTGATCCGGCGTGTGCCGGAGAGCACCGCGTCGACGCTCGGCGTCGGCTGCGGCTTGCCCGTCCCGGCACCGGGCGGCCGCGCCCCGGCCACCGGCACGGCCGCAGCCGGCGCCTCGACAGCCACCACGCTCGGCGTCGGTGTGTCGTTTTCGGACGCCGACGCGACCCCGTACACCGTTGCGGCGACGCCTGTCAGCGCCACCAGGCTCGCTCCAGCGAGCCATCTACCCACCACCACGTTTCCTCCCGGCTGCCTCGCCTGCCGGGGCCAGCAGCCCTGCCGACGGCTGGTCCTCGGTTGTTCAGCCTGATGACGCGTGGGGCCGGCAGCGGGTTTCACCCGTCCGCCGCATTGTTTGTCGGGCGTTGCGGACAGCCCGATGCTCAGCGCATCGCGAGCAGACGCATGCCGGTACGGATCAGGACCACCGCGCCTCCGGCGGCCATGACCATGCCGATGCCGGGCATCAGCTGGCCCCAACTGTCGGTGCTGGCGCTGAGGCTGATCAGGCGGGCAGCCTGCCAACCGACGATGAGCGCCACGGTCAGGCCGGGGATCAGGCTGTGCGCGATGGCCACCTTGCGGTACGGCAGCAGAGCACCGGCGATGGCGAGGAACCCCACGCTCAGCGTCCACAGTCCAGGGCCGGCCGCACCGTTCAGCGAACCGAACGGTGTGATGACCCAGGGCAGCAGCGAGCCGACCAGGGCGAGCAGGCCGCCGACGATCATGCCGAGGCTGCCGGCGTGGAGGATGCGACGGCGAGCCGGAGCGGCGGCGGTTGCGGTGTCAGGCATGTCGGGATGCTAGGTGCCCGCGACCGACAACGGTGCCCGACGATCGGCGAGTGGTCGGTATGCGTCGGCAGGCGGTCACCACATCACCACGAACAGCCGCATAGCAGACGCACCGTGGTCGTCGCACGGCACGGTCGACCGTTCGCGGAACTCTCCAGACCGCTCACCGACGCACAGCAGCCGTTCGACAGATCAACTCTTGCCTGCTTCGGCCGGTTCGCGTTCGCTTCCGAGACCAAAGGTGTGACCGACCGCACAGCCCGCGTCAAGGCAGCACGGGGCGCGGGAGCGCGGATCGGGCAGCGGCAAAGGCTCGTGCCCTCACCGGCCGGGTACGGCGCCGCAGGCCCCTCGCCGGATTCGTCGTTTCCGTACCGACCAGGAGGCTTCAAGAGATGACCGAGGTAACCCCCGAGCAGGAAGCCCGCGGTGGCGAGCCACCACCGCCCGGGTCGGCCCCGCCGGACAACGGTTGGCGCAAGGAGTACTGGAACCGGAACCTGCGGCTCATGGTGATCCTGCTGGCCATCTGGTTCATCGTGTCGTTCGGCTTCGGCGTTCTGCTGGTCGAGCCGCTCAACGAAATCGTCATCGCCGGATTCCCGCTCGGTTTCTGGTTCGCCCAACAGGGGTCGATCTACGTCTTCGTGATCCTGATCCTGGTCTACGCCAAGATGATGGACCGCCTGGACAGCCAGTTCGGGGTCGCCGAGCCGGAGACCGAGGAGGCGGCCAAGTGAGCGACATCCAGCTCTGGACACTTGTCTTCATCGGCGGATCCTTCGCCGTCTACCTCTACATCGCCTGGCGCAGCCGGGTGCGGGAGACCGCCGGCTTCTACGTCGCCGGCCAGGGCATTCCGACCGTCGCCAACGGTGCCGCGGTCGCCGCCGACTGGATGTCCGCCGCCTCTTTCATCTCGATGGCCGGCCTGATCGCCTTCCTCGGCTCAGACGGCTCCATCTACCTGATGGGCTGGACCGGTGGCTACGTCCTGCTGGCTCTGCTGATCGCGCCGTACCTGCGCAAGTGGGGCAAGTTCACGGTGCCCGAGTTCGTCGGCGACCGGTACTCGGAGACGGTGCGCACCGTGGCTGCCGTCGCGGCCATCATCATCTCCTTCACCTACGTGGTCGGGCAGATGCGCGGTGGTGGCATCGTCTTCAGCCGATTCCTGGGCCTGGACGTCACCGGCGGCGTCATCGTCGCCGCCGTGATCATCGGCCTGTACGCGGTGCTCGGCGGCATGAAGGGCATCACCTGGACCCAGGTGGCCCAGTACTCGGTGCTGATCACGGCCTACCTGATCCCCGCCGTGGCGGTGGCCCAGCAGATGACCGGCGTACCGATCCCGCAGCTGTCCTTCGGGCAGATCCTCGACGAGCTCAACGCGATAAGCGTCGAGCTGGGGATGGCCCAGTTCACCGAGGCGTTCGCGGCCCGTCCGCAGATCGACGTCTTCCTGGTAACCATGTCGCTGATGATCGGCACCGCCGGCCTGCCGCACGTGATCGTCCGGTTCTACACCACCAAGAGCGTGCGGGGCGCCCGCTACTCGGCGTTCTGGGCGCTGCTCTTCATCGCCCTGCTCTACACCACCGCTCCCGCGGTGGGCGCGTTCACCAAGCTGAACCTGTTGCAGGGTGTCAACGGCGTCTCGGCGGACGCGTTGCCCTCCTGGGTCAACAACTGGGCGGCGACCGGTCTGGTCACCGTCAGCGACGGTGTGTCGACCATCAACTCGGTCAGCAACAGCCCGACCTCCGGCGCGGACCTGATCGTCAACAACGACATCCTGGTGCTGGCCAGTCCTGAGATCGCCGGCCTGCCGGCACCGATCGTGGGCCTGGTCGCCGCCGGTGGTCTGGCCGCCGCCATGTCCACCGCCGCCGGCCTGCTGCTGGTCATCTCGTCGTCCTTCTCGCACGACCTGTACTTCCGGCGGGTCAAGCGGGACTCGACTGACAAGCAGCGGCTGCTGGCCGGCCGGATCGCCATGGGCCTGGCGGTGCTGATCTCCATCTACGCCGGCATCAACCCGCCCGCGTTCGTGGCCCAGGTGGTCGCCTTCGCGTTCGGGCTGGCAGCGGCGAGCTTCTTCCCGGTCATCGTGCTCGGCATCTTCTGGAAGAGATGCAACGCGACAGGCGCTGCCGCCGGCATGATCACCGGCTTGGTGTTCACCGCCAGCTACATGATCTACACGCTGCCGGTGTTCGGCACCGCGGCCAACCCGCACATTTTCGACATCAGCCCGGAGGGCATCGGCACCATCGGTGCCATCGTCAACTTCATCGTGACGATTGTCGTTTCGAAGCTGACGGCACCTCCCCCGGCGGAGATCTCGGAGATGGTGGAGAACATCCGGTACCCGTCCGAACGTCGCGCGGTGACCGCCGTCGCCGACTGAGCGCAGCACGTCCCGATCGGAGTCGGTCGCCGGCCCCATCCCTGCGATGGGGCCGCCGACCGGCCGGGTGCACTCACCCCTTTCCCAGCGGTGATCAACCCAATACGGTGTGTGGCAGCGCGACACGCCGATCCGGGGGGCCGACATGGCGGAGTTCGACTACATCGTGGTGGGTGCCGGATCGGCAGGCTGTGTGCTGGCGAACCGGCTGACCGAGGACCCGGGCACCCGGGTCCTGCTCATCGAGGCCGGCGGCTGGGACAGCAGCCCCTGGGTCCGCATCCCCAAGGGATTCAGCCGCCTGATGGACGACCGACGCACCGCCTGGCACTACCCGGCGCAGGTCCGAGCGGGCCAGCAGGAGGTCTGGCAGCGCGGCCGGCTGGTCGGCGGGTCCAGCTCGATAAACGGCATGGTGTACGGCCGCGGCGACCGGCTCGACTACGACGAGCTGGAACGTCTCGGCAACCCCGGCTGGGGTTGGGACACCATGCTGCCGATCTTCAAGCGCCTGGAGGACAATCCGCTCGACGCCTCGGACATGCGCGGCGTCGGCGGGCCGCTGCGCCTGTCCACCGCCACCGGCACCGACGAGATCAGCGAGAACGCCATCGCCGCCGGGGTGGAACTGGGCTGGCAGCGGGTGGACGACCTCAACGCCACCGACGACGAACGCATCGGCTACCTGATGGCGACCATCCGCGACGGTCGCCGCAGCAACGCCGCCGACGCCTTCCTGCACCCGGTCCGAAACCGACCCAACCTCACCGTCGTGGTCGACACCGTGGTGGTACGCATCCTGATCGAGAACGGTCAGGCGATCGGGGTACGCACCCGCCAGGGCGGCCAGAGTGCCGAGCATCGGGCCGCCGCCGAGGTGATCCTCGCCGCCGGGGCGATCGCCACCCCGCAGTTGTTGCAGGTCTCCGGCATCGGGCCGGCCGACACCCTGCGCCAGGCCGGTGTCTCGGTGCTGGCGGACCGGCCGCGCGTCGGGGTCGGCATGCGCGAGCACCGCACCACACCCATGCAGTTCCGGCTGGCCGGCCGGGCCGGTTACAACGCCCGCCTGAGCCGCCCACTCGGGCAGGCCCGCGAGATGCTGCGCTACCTGACCACCCGACGGGGGTTGCTCGCCCTACCGGTGTACGACGTCGGGGCGTACTTCCGCTCCGCGCCGGACGTCGGGCACCCCGACGCGCAGTTGCTGCTCGCGCCCTTCTCGGCAGCACCCCGACGCCCCGGACGGGCGATCGAGTTGGAGTCCGAGTCGGGGCTGATGGCCCAGGTCACGGTGACCCGGCCGGAGAGCGAAGGCAGCCTGGCCATCACCTCGGCGGACCCGGGCACCGCACCGGCGATCGTGGCGAACTACTTCACCGCCCCGCACGACCGTCGGGTCGCCGTCGGCGCGTTCCGGCGGGTGCGGGAGTTGTTCGGCACAGCGCCGATCGCCAAACGGATCGTCGCCGAGACGCTGCCCGGCCCGGCGGTGCAGGACGACGAGGAGATCATCGAGGCGGGGCTCGCCCTCGGCTACTGCGGCTACCACGCGGTGGGCACCTGCGCGATGGGCCCGGGCGACGACTTCGTGGTGGACCCCCGACTGCGGGTACGCGGCGTGGCCGGCCTGCGCATCGTGGACGCGTCGGTGCTGCCGATACTCGTCTCGGGATACCTCAACGCCCCGGTGATGGCGCTGGCCTGGCGCGCCGCCGACCTGATCCGCGCCGACCGCTGACCTCCCCCGCCTTCGCCCCTCCGCGACCCCCGCATCCGTACCCCAGCGGCCGGCAGCCGCACCTCGGCAATCGGCGTCGCCCGTCACGGACACCGCCTGACGACGCAGGCTGATCATCTGATGCTGCTGGTCACGTGACCACCCACGTGGCTGTTATCGGCGTTGACCGCAACACTACCCGTAAAGCATCCTAGGCAGATAGGCCAAAGAGAAGCGGCCGGCTCGGCGCGCCTGAATGCCCATGCCGGGTCAAGTGGCGGAGAGTTACCAGGCGGTGCATCGTGCTGCCGACCCGACCGCTCGGGCGGGATCGTCCGGCTGGCTGTGACCTGCGTTACCAATGCCCGGAGCGGGAATCAGCTCGCCGGTCGTGGGTTGCAGCCAGTTGTGACGATCACGCCGCTGACTGCCCTGACCGCCCGTTTCGTGGAGACGATCCGATGACCTCTGTCGACACGGCCGTGGCGCCGCGGCCGGTGATGCCCGGCGACCTGATGCCCCCTCGGCAACGCCTGCGGCTGATCCTCGTACTCGGCTCGCTGATCGCGGTGGGGCCGCTGACCATCGACATGTACCTGCCGGCGCTGCCCGCGATCGTCGACGACTTCGCGACCAGCTCGGCGGCGGTCCAGCTGACCCTCACCGGCACGCTTATCGGTCTCGCGTTGGGTCAGCTGCTGATCGGTCCCCTCTCCGACGCCGTCGGACGCCGGGCACCGCTGATCGCCGGCACCGCGCTGCACATCATCGCCTCGGTGTGCTGCGCGCTCGCCCCGAACGTCACCGTGCTGGGGGCGCTGCGGGTCGTGCAGGGTCTCGGCGCGGCAGCCGCCGCCGTGATCGCCATGGCCGTGGTGCGTGACCTGTTCACCGGCATCGCATTCGCCCGCACGCTGTCCCGGCTGCTGCTGGTGATGGGTGCCGCGCCGGTGCTCGCCCCCACGCTCGGCAGCGAACTGCTGCGGTGGACGCAGTGGCGTGGCGTGTTCGCGGCCCTGGCCGTCTTCGGCGTACTGCTGATGCTCGTCGCCGTGTTGGGGCTGCCGGAGACGTTGCCGCCCGCGCAGCGGCAACGCGGCGGGCCGTTGCACATCGCGCGGCTCTACGGCTCTCTGCTGCGCGACCGCGCCTTCGTCGGGTTGGTCATGGTTGCCGGCCTGGCCATGGCGGCGCTGTTCGCCTACGTCGCCGGGTCCTCGTTCGTGATGCAGGAGCAGTACGGGCTGGACGAGCAGCAGTTCGGGATCGCCTTCGGTGCCGGTGCCGTCGGGCTGATCGCCGCGACCCAGGGCAACGTGCGGCTGCTGCGCCGCTACACCCCGCAGCGGATCCTGCTGGTCGCCCTGCTCGCGGGTACCGCTGCCGCTCTGGTGCTCGTCGCGCTCGCCGTGACCGGTTTCGGCGGGCTGCCGGCGCTGCTGGCCGCGCTGTGGTTGGTGCTGGCCGCGACCGGCCTCGCCCTGCCGAACGCGCCGGCGTTGGCGCTCAGCCGGCACGGTGAGGCGGCCGGTACCGCCTCCGCTCTGCTCGGCGCGGTGCAGTTCGGCGTCGGTGCGGTGGCCGCGCCGCTGGTCGGTGTGCTCGGCAACGGCGCGGTGGCGATGGCCGCGGTGATCGTCGGCGGCCTGGCCTCGGCACTGCTCGCCCTGCTCGTCGTGGCCCGACCCGACCAACTCGCCGCAGTGGAAGCGGAGCCGGTGGCGGTCGCACTGCACTGACCCGGTGCCGGCGCACAGGACGGGAGCAGCCTCGCCACGACATCAAGGCGGGAAATGCGAAAAGCAGGAAGCTGATCGCTTCCTGCCACTCTTAACTTATAGCGCACAGGGGGTCTTGCGGCAAGACCCCGGTGATGGCGCAGAATCTGCGCCCGAGGCCACGAGCTGCGGAAACGGCAGCGTCTGCGGTGTCAGTGCAACCGCAGGAACTGGTGGCCGAATCCTTCACCGAATGGGCGGCGCATGTTTGACGTGATCGTTGTGGGCGGCGGACCGACCGGCCTGATGTTGGCCGCCGAGTTGCGGCTGCACGGGGTGCAGGTCGTCGTACTGGAAAGGGATTCGGAGCCGACCAGTTTCGTCAGGTCGCTCGGCCTGCACGTACGCAGCATCGAGGTGTTGGACCAGCGCGGGCTGCTGGACACCTTCCTCGCGCACGGCCAGCGGTACCCGGTCGGCGGTTTCTTCGCCGGGATCGACAAGCCGGCGCCGGAGCTGGACAGCGCACACGCGTACGTGCTCGGCATTCCGCAGACCACCACCGACCGCCTGCTCGCCGAGCATGCCGTGGCCGTCGGCGCGGACCTGCGGCGCGGCTGCGAAGTGGTCGGGCTGAGCCAGGACGAGGACGGCGTCACCGCCGAACTGGCCGACGGCAGCCGGTTGCGGGCACGCTACCTGGTCGGGTGTGACGGCGGGCGCAGCACCGTACGCAATCTGCTCGGGGTTGGTTTTCCCGGCGAGCCGAGCCGCGTCGACACGCTGCTGGGTGAGATGGAGGCGGACGCCCCGCTGGACACGATCGTCGCCAGGGTCACCGAGATCCGCAAGACCCAGAAGCGGTTCGGTCTCGGGCCCCTCGGCAACGGGGTCTACCGGGTCATCGTGCCCGCCGAGAAAGTGGCCGTCGACCGGGCCGTCGCGCCGACGCTCGACGAGTTCAAACAGCAACTGCGGGCGTACGCGGGCACCGACTTCGGGGTGCACTCACCGCGCTGGCTGTCCCGCTTCGGTGACGCCACCCGGCTGGCCGAGCGTTACCGGGTGGACCGGGTGCTGTTGGCCGGCGACGCCGCTCACATCCACCCGCCGACCGGTGGGCAGGGCCTCAACCTCGGCATCCAGGACGCGGTGAACCTCGGCTGGAAGCTGGCCGCCGAGGTCAACGGGTGGGCGCCGGCGGGGCTGCTGGACAGTTACCACACCGAACGGCACCCGGTGGCCGCGGACGTGCTGGACAACACCCGGGCGCAGATGGAGTTGCTCTCCACCGAGCCGGGCCCGCAGTCGCTGCGCCGGCTGCTGTCGGAGCTGATGGACTTCGAGGAGGTCAACCGGTACCTGACCGAGAAGATCACCGCGATCGGTGTCCGGTACGACTTCGGTGCCGGGCACGACCTGCTGGGCCGGCGGATGCGGGACGTGCCGCTGGGACGGGGACGCCTCTACGAGCTGACCCGGACCGGTCGTGGGCTGCTGCTCGACCAGACCGGCCGGCTCTCGGTCGCCGGCTGGGCCGACCGGGTCGACCACGTCGTGGACACCAGTGGCGAGCTGGACGTACCCGCGGTCCTGCTGCGGCCCGACGGCCACGTCGCCTGGGCCGGTGCCGACCAGCAGGAGTTGCGCGGCCAGCTACCGCGCTGGTTCGGCGACCCGACCGATTGACGTGATGTGCGAGCATCGCGCGCATGTCTGAGCTGACGGTGCGACCGATGACCGAGGCCGAGTTCGACAGGTGGCGGGCCGGCATTGTGCGGGCCTTCGCCGACGCGCAGGTGGTGGCCGGCAACTGGCCCGCCGAGGAGGCCCAGGAACTGGCCCAGCAGAACAACGACGCCCTGCTGCCGGCGGGTTTCGGCACCCCCGGGATGCTGTTCCTCACCGGTGAACTCCGCGACGGAACCCCGATCGGGGTGTTGTGGATCGGGCTCACCCATCCGCGTGGCGTTCCGGACTGCGCGTTCCTCTACGACATCGAGATCGGCGCGGACCACCGTGGGGCGGGTTACGGGCGGGCCCTGCTCGCCGCCGGTGAGGACGCGGTCCGTCGGCACGGCGTCGGTGCCATCGAACTCAACGTCTTCGGTGACAACGCCCGCGCCGTCGGGCTGTACGGCAGTTCGGGATACCGGGTGGTCACGCAGCAGATGCGGAAGACCCTGGTGGCGCAGCAGTGAGTCGCTGGTTTGACCACGCTCGCAGTGGGCAGGACCAGCGGCATGCTGGTTGACCTGATGGGACGCATGGACGACACGCTGATGCTCGCGATCCAGGGCTACGGATGGCTACCCAACCGCCTGCGCCACAGCCCGGACGACGTGGTGCGGACCCGTCTGCTCGGTCAGACCACGGTGGCGCTGCGCGGGCCCGACGCCGCACGGTTCTTCTACGACGAGCAGCACATCCGCCGGCACGGCGCCATTCCCGAGCCGCTGCGCGGCACGCTGTTCGGCAAGGGCGCCGTACACACCCGCGACGGCGAGCCGCACCGGGTGCGCAAGGCGATGTTCACCGCGCTGCTGATGAACGGCGGCTACGACGGCCTGGTGGAGCGGGCCGAGACGGCGTGGGACGCGGCCACCCGATCCTGGGCGGGGCGGCAAGTGGTGTTGTTCGACGAGACGGCCCCCGTGTTGGCCCGCGCGGTCTGCGAGTGGACCGGCATCCCCGTGCAGCCGCAGGACCTTCCGGCACTCGCGGCCGACCTGGTCGCGATGGTCGACGGCTTCGCCACCGGCGGGCCCCGGCACTGGCGGGCCCGCCGGGCGCGGGGACGTCGGGAGCGCTGGCTGGCCGACATCGTCACCCAGCTCCGGCAGGGTGAGCTTGACGTGCCGCCGGGCGCGGCGCTGGCGGTCGTGGCCGAGCACCGGGACAGCGACGGTGAACTGCTCGACCCGCGGATCGCCGCGGTGGAACTGCTCAACATCATCCGACCGACCGTCGCGGTGACCTGGTTCGTGACCTTCGCCGGACACGCCCTGCACCGCTGGCCCGAGCACCGCGACCGGCTCCGACAGGGCGACACCGTCTTCGCCGAGGCATTCGCCCACGAGGTACGCCGCTTCTACCCGTTCGCACCCTTCATCGGCGGCCGGGCCAGGACCGACCTGACCTGGCGCGGCGTGGACATCCCCGCCGGCGCGATCGTCCTGCTCGACCTGTACGGCCAGAACCACGACGCGCGACTCTGGCCGGACCCGTACCGGTTCGACCCGGACCGCTTCGTCGGTCGGGAGATCGGTGCCTTCGACCTCGTACCGCAGGGCGGCGGCGACCCGCGTACCGGCCATCGCTGCCCCGGGGAGCAGATCACCGTCGCGCTACTGAAGGCCCTGGCCGTACGGCTGGCCCGCCTCGATCACCAGGTGCCCACCCAGGACCTGGACATTCCGCTGCACCGCATCCCGACCCGGCCGGTCAGCGGTCTGGTGATGACCGTGCCCGCCCGCAGCGCCGCGCCACTGGCCACCCACTGACGCGCCGCTGAGCAGCCGCTGACACCGGGTGCCTCGCACCGCAGCCGAGGACCCACTGAAACGCCGGTGCCCCGCCGTTGAGCAGGCGGGGCACCGGCGTTTCGAGCTGGATCAGCCGACCGAGGCGGGGAACCTTTCCCAGACCCGGTGGTTGGTCATCAGTTGCTGGACGGTGCCGAAGACGTCGTCGGCGGAGTCGCCGGTGACCACACCCGGGCTGCCGGTGACACCGGCCTGGTCCAGAACGGTGACGCCGGCGCCCCAGGCGCCGATCGCCTTGGCGTGCCGCCAGACCTCCTCGACCAGGAGCAGCACCCGGGGGTCGACGGTGGCGGAGTTCGCCGCGCCGGCCTTGGCGTCCCGGGCGGGCAGCGCGTCGGGGGCCGGTGGTGGGGCGGCGGCGAGCAGGAGCGCGTCGAACTCGACCGAGCGGCCGGTGGCGAAGGTGCGCTGCACCGGCAGATCGCCGATCATGCCGCCGTGCCCGGCGATCAGCAGCGGCACCATGTCCGCGGCGAAGACGGCGCGACGCACCTGGTGGAGGGTGTCGAGGTCGCTGTCGTCGGTCACCACGATGCCGACCGTCCGGCCGTCGACCGGCCACTGCCGGCCCACCTGCGAGAGCGCGGGGCTGGGCTCGACGTCGGCCAGCGGTACTGTCGGCTTCGGTGCGGGCAGTCCCAGGCCGGTGGCGACCTGGGCGCAGAGCACCGGGTCGATGTTGGCCAGGCATTGCAGCTGCCGTTCCTTGATCGCCTGGTGGTAGCACTTGCCCAGCTCGAAGGTGTAGGCCCGGATGATGTGTTCCTGCTCGACCGGGGACATGCTCAGCCAGAAGAGCCGGGCCTGGCTGAAGTGATCGTCGAAGGACGCCGGGCTCTGCCGGATCTTGGGGGCCTGGGCCACCTGGACGGGTACGTCGATGAACGGGTGGTCGTCGTCGCCGGCCGGGAACGGGTTGCCGCCGTCGAGGGAGTTCGGCCGGTACGGCGCCACCCCGGCGTGGATGGCGTGCTGGTGGAAGCCGTCCCGCAGCATGTCGTTGACCGCGGCGTGCGGCCGGTTGATCGGGATCTGCGAGAAGTTCGGCCCGGCCAGCCGGGTCAGCTGCGTGTCGACGTACGAGAAGAGGCGGCCCTGCAACAGCGGGTCGTTCGTGACGTCGATGCCCGGCGGCAGGTGACCGACGTGGAAGGCGACCTGCTCGGTCTCGGCGAAGAAGTTCGTCGGGGTGCGGTTGAGCACCAGCTTGCCGATGGGCTGCACCGGCGCGAGCTCCTCCGGCACGATCTTGGTCGGGTCGAGCAGGTCGATGCCGGCGAACGTCTCCTCCGGGGTGTCCGGGAAGACCTGGATGCCGAGTTCCCACTCGGGGAACGCGCCGGCCTCGATGGCGTCGTAGAGGTCCCGACGGTGGAAGTCCGGGTCGATCCCGTTGAGCAGCTGCGCCTCCTCCCAGACCAGGGAGTGCACGCCCAGCTTGGGCTTCCAGTGGAACTTTACAAGCGCCGTCTCCCCCGCCGCGTTGACCATGCGGAAGGTGTGGACCCCGAAGCCCTCCATGGTCCGGTACGAGCGCGGGATGCCCCGGTCGGACATGTTCCACATGGTGTGGTGCTGCGCCTCGGTGTGCAGGGAGACGAAGTCCCAGAAGGTGTCGTGGGCGCTCTGCGCCTGCGGGATCTCCCGGTCCGGGTGCGGCTTGGCGGCGTGGATGATGTCGGGGAACTTGATGGCGTCCTGGATGAAGAAGACCGGCATGTTGTTGGCGACCAGGTCGAAGGTGCCCTCGTCGGTGTAGAACTTGGTGGCGAAGCCACGGGTGTCGCGTACCGTGTCGGCCGAACCGCGGGAACCGAGCACGGTGGAGAAGCGGACGAAGACCTCGGTCTCGCGGCCCTTGCGCAGGAAGCCGGCCCGGGTGACGTTCTCGGCGGTGCCGTACGCGGTGAACAGCCCGTGCGCGCCGGCGCCCCGGGCGTGCACGACCCGCTCGGGGATGCGCTCGTGGTCGAAGTGGGTGATCTTTTCCCGCAGGTGGTGGTCCTGGAGCAGCACCGGGCCGCGCGGTCCCGCCTTGAGCGAGTGGTCCGTGTCCCGCAGCCGCGCCCCCTGCGCGGTGGTGAGGAAGGGACCCTGCTGACCCTTTGCCGTCGGCGGCGTGCCGGTCTTCGCGCCGGTGGGCGTACGGGTCTGCGGAGTGCCCTGCTCGGGCTTGGGTGGCAGCGGGTCGTGCGGGGTGGTCGGCTCCGCCAGGGACGGCGGGGCGCTGCCCGGCGCACCGGGCACCTGCGGGGTCAGTGCCTCGGTGACCTTCTCCGCCGCGGATTCCACGACGTCCTTGACCGCCTTGGCGGGGTTACGCGATTCCATCTCTGCAGGTACCTCCCTGGAGCACAACGACCGGACCCCAGGGGCGGTACCCTGGCCAGGGAGAACAAAACGGGCCGAAGACACTCGACGCCGCCGAATCGATCACATCCGCCGAACGGCGCTGCAGATCAGCGCGGCGACAGGCTCAACTGATCGAAATAGGTCTTCATGGCCGGGTAGTAGTCGTCGAACGACGGCATCGTGGTGTCGTGGTGGGCGGCCAGCAGCCGATCCAGGTAGTACTCCCAGCCGGGCCCGATCTCGCCGAGGCCCTCGACCGTGTCCAGGTGCTGGACGAAGCGCAGTTCCGTCCGCTCCCCCTGCGGGGTGAGCTGCACCTCCCACCGCCAGGAACCGGCTTCGTCCTGGCTGGAGAGGGCGAGCCGACGGGGTGGCTCACAGGCGTCGATCCGCAGCTCGGACCACGGCTGCCCGTCCTCGAAGGCCATCTGGAGTCGGACGCTGCTACCGGGTGCGGCGTGACCGTCCCAGCGGCCGTACCAGCGGGCCGTGCGGTCAGGTTCGGTAAGGCTGGCCCAGACGTCCTCGACGGGGGCGCGAAATTCGCGGGTGATGACCAGGTCGGTCCCGTGGTCGGTGCCGAAGAGGCGTCCGGTTGGTGTGAGTGTCACGCTGTCCGCTCCTCACGGTGGTTGGGCGAGCGGCCGGTACGGCGCTCGCGGCGGGTACGGTGAACCTCGGTCTCCAGCGCGTCGAACCGGCGCTCCCAGCGCTCGGGCTGAGCGAACTGCGACAGCCAACGATTCAGCTCGTCGAAGCGTGTCGCGTCCAACTCGTAGCGACGCTCGCGACCCACCAGGGTGTCGTGCACCAGACCGCTCTCGCGCAGCACGCGCAGGTGGCGACTGACCGCGGGTCGGCTGATCTCGAAGTGTTCGGCGATCCGCCCGGCTGTGAGCCGGCGTTCCCGCAGCAGTTCGAGGATCCGCCGGCGGACCGGATCGGCGATGGCGCCGGCTACCTTGTCCACCGCAGAAGCGTAACCGATGGGTTACGGGTATTCCAGCGGAGCACCGGGCCGCTCAGATGGTGATGACCACCTTCGCCCGGGCGTGTTCGCCTTCGAGGTAGCCGATGGCCTGTGGCACCTCGTGCAGCGGGTAGGTCCGGTCGATGACCGGGGTGAGCCGGCCTGCCTCCACGTACGCGCGGAGGGTGTCGAGGTGGGCACGGCTGGGTGTCGCGGTGAGGATGGCGATGCGCTGCCCGACGACGGGGGCCAGCAGCCGCCCCCGGGCCAGCAACCAGACCGGTCCGAGCAGGCTGCCCCGACGGCGGACACCGCCGCCGGAGAGCACAAGTGTCCCGGTCGGGGTCACCGCGCGCCGCAGCGCGGCCAGTGAACGGTTGCCGACCAGGTCGAACACCAGGTCGTGGCGGCGGTCGTCGCGGGTGAAGTCGTCGCAGGTGTAGTCGACCACGTGGTCGGCGCCGAGGGAGCGGACCAGGTCGACGTTGCGGGTGCTGCACACCGCCGTCACTGTCGCGCCGAGGGCCTTGGCCAGCTGCACGGCCAGGGTGCCGACGCCGCCGGAGGCGCCGTTGACGAGGACCCGCTGACCGGGCTCGACCCGCCCGACGTCGGACAGTCCCATGAGGGCGGTGACCCCGGCCAAGGGCAGGGCGGCGGCCTGCTGCGGGGTCAGGTTCGTCGGCGCGGGCGCGACCAGAGTCTCCGGTACGCAGACGTACTCGGCGAACGCGCCGTTGGCGTCGCCGAGGTCGCCGAAGACGGCGTCGCCGGGGCGTACCTGGTGGACGTCGGGACCGACGGCGCTGACCCGGCCGGCGAAGTCGCGGCCACGGATGCGCGCCCGAGGCTTCGCCGGGCCGAAGGCCAGTCGGGACATCCAGGGGTCGCCGCGCACGATGTGCCAGTCGTACGCGTTGAGCGCGGCGGCCTCGACGCGCACGAGCACCTCGCCGGCGGCGGGCACCGGCACGTCGACGTCGGCGAGGTGCAGTGTCTCGGGCGGGCCGTACCGGTCCTGGACGATCGCTCTCATCGCGCTTCCTCCCCTTGCCAGGTGTACGGCGTACACCGTTGCGACCTACGGTAGGTGTACGCCGTACACCTGTCAAGGCGGTTATGGTTTTCCCGGCACCCGGAAGACGAGGACCACGATGGCTGAGCAGGCAGGAACGCCCCGGCGAACACCGCTGAGCAGGGAGCGGATCCTGCGCACCGCGATCGCGCTCGCCGACACCGCCGGGATCGAGTCGCTCAGCATGCGCAACCTCGCCCAGGAACTGGGCGTGGTGCCCATGGCGCTCTACAAACACGTGGCCAACAAGGACGAACTGCTCGACGCGATGATCGACATGGTGGTCGGCGAGATCGACACGTCGATCCCCGACACCGACTGGAAGCAGGCCATCCGGGGACGGATCCTGTCCGCCCGCTCGGCGTTGCAACGCCATCCCTGGGCGGCGCTCGCGATCGAGTCCCGGAACATGGCGACCCCGGCGATCCTGGGCTACCTCGACTCCGTGGTCGCCACCCTGCGTTCCGGCGGGCTCTCCGCCGACCTCGCCCACCACGTGATGCACGCGATGGGTAGCCGGGTCCTCGGCTTCAGCCAGGAACTGTTCGACACCGCCCGCGACGCCGGCCGTTCCGGCCCGACCGCCGCGCCGCAGGCGGCCGCCATGCCACCGGAGGTCGCGGCCCGGTTCCCGCACCTCGCGGAGATCGCCACGGCGGCGTCCCACGACGACGCGTCGGTGGTGGGGTCCGGCTGCGACGACCAGTTCGAGTTCGAGTTCGCGCTGGACCTGCTGCTCGACGGCATCGAACGGTTGCAGCAGCAGGGATGGACGTCAGCACATCGCTGAGAACGGTCGGTGCCGGCCACGGCGGCCGGTCCGGCTGTTGTGGTCAGTCCGGCTCGGGTAGCTGGCCCTCGGCGCGCAGTCGGGCGAAGTGCGCCTCGGGTGGCGGCTCGGGGTCCGGATCGGAGGGACGTGGCCGCTCGGGCCCGTCGGCGGCGAAGCGCAGCAGCGTCTCCACGCGGATGACGCGGAGCCGACGGCCGCGCACACTCACCTCGTCGGCGCGGCTGGCTTCCAGGTCGTCGGCGGCGCGGCGGTAGTCGGCGGCCGCCGCCTGGCTGGGGTTGGCGATGCGCGGGGTCAGCCACCGGAAGTCGAAGAGGATCAGCTCGCGGGCCTGCTGCGGGGTGGCCACCGCTCGGCTCGACGGCTGCCAGCCGCCGGCGACCTGCTCGGCCACCGCGTAGCGGGTGGGCAGCAGCACGCCGTTGGGGTGTGAGCATACGGCGGCGACGCTGTCGGCGTACGCGGCCGGCGACACGTCCGCCTTCGGGTAGCGGGCGGGTAGCAGTTCGACCTTCAGCACCGCCGCGCCGACGCCGGTGGGTGCGGCCGGGTCGGCGATCAGGTCGGCCCCACCGAGGAAGCTGTCACAGGTGTCGGCCTGGCGTGGATCCAGGTCGGTGGGGCGTGGCGGCTCCGGCCCGGCCGGGCCGAACCGGGCGAAGGTGTCGGCCCGGATCACCCGGTGCCGACGCCCGCCGACGGTCACCTCGTCGACCTTCTGCCAGTCCAGCACCTCACCCACCGCCGTCAACTCGGCGACCAGGTCGGCGTCGGTGGCGGTGACGAGTCGTTCGCGCAGCCGGTGGGCCAGGGCGTCGCGGGCGGCCTGCGGAGTGTCCTCGACGAGACCGTGGATTCGCCACCGCCCGCCACCGAGATCGATCGCGTGACCGAACAGCGGAGCGCCGATGCGCACGATCGGGTACGCCTCGGCGCGTTGCACGGCGTCGTGGTCGGTCACCACGGATACCGGATCGTCCCCGCGCCGGAACCGGATCACCACCCCCGGAAAGTGCTCTCCGTCATCCACACATGGCATTCTGTGACCGCCCGGATCGACACGCCAGACCGCCACGCGCGACACGGCGACCGATATCCCGAACTCTCCCCATTGCTGTGCGCGTCCGCCGGCATTCGAACCCGATCGATCAGCTTCGCAGGGCGTCGACCAGGGTGTCGACGAGCGCGGCGGCGTAGCGGCCGTCCGGGTCGAGGTCCGGGTCGTAGATCGTCACCTCAAGGCCGGCACAGGCTGGGTTGGCGAGCAGCGGACGGAGCAGCTCCACCAGATGCGGATGGTCCAGGCCGCCTGGGTCGGGCGCGTCGGCGGCCGGCATGACCTCGGGGTCGAGCACATCGGCGTCGAGGTGTACGAAGTAGCCGTCGCAGGCGGCAAGTCCCTGTGCCACACGATCCCCGACCAGGACAGGGCCCTCGGCGATGATCTCGGACGCGGTATGCACCGCGATGCCCAGACCACGTACCTCGTGGAGATGGTCGTCGTAGTCGCGGACGCCCAGGACAACCAGATCGTCCTCGCGGCAGTACGGCGCAAGCCCGTCGATGTCGGCAATGTCCGGCTGGCCCCGGCCGGTGACGATGGCGGTGCCCTCGCCTGCGGACGCCCCCACATGCGTGCTGTTGCCGGTATGACGGAAGTCGATCGAACCGTCAAGGTAGACGATGCCGTAGCGGCCACGTCGGCGTAGCGCGAGCGCGGCCCCGAAAAGGATCGAGCAGTCACCACCCAACAGCATCAGGAAGCCCGCGTTGTCGAGGACCACGTTCACCCGCTCCGCGAGTCGGCGCGTGTACGTCGCGAGGGCATCGGCGTTGAGCACACCGTCCCCCTGCCGCCAGCCACGGATGTCGTAGCGCGGCGGTACGACCACGCCACCGTCGTGCGCCCCGAGCCGGTCGAGCAGGCGCTGATCGCGAAGCGCACCGGCCAGCTTGTAGCACCCGGGGACGAGGCCAGGGGCCGGGGCACGCAACCCGAGATTGGACGGGGCGTCGAGAACCGTGATCGATCGCATCGATCCAGCGTAGAGCGATATCCGGGCACCCACGATACGCGCACATCTGCCGCGAATCGCTCACTAGGTCCGCCAGCCAGGCATGTCCCGGGTGCGCGGTCGGACCACCGCCAGCGCGGTCAGCACGAACCCGAGAACTGCGGCCAGTCCCCAGGGCTGGTGGTCGGCGCTCGCCGTCACCCGGTTCGTCGCCCCGGCGGTGACGATGTCGCCCTGGATCCGGTAGGTGCCGACGGCGAGGGCCGGCAGGGTGACCGGTACGCGAACCTCCCGTTCCTCCCCGGCAGCGAATTCGTCCGGTTCGGGTGGGCTGACGAAGCCGGTCGGGTCCGGGCCTCGACCGACGCTGAACGACCACGCCACCATCGCCGGTGCGGGCTGCTCGTTGCGCAGTCGCAGCACGAGCGTCCGGCGGGCGGGCGCGCCGAAGTGGGCGGTCCAGCCGTCGGCGCGTTCCAGGTGCGCCGCGAGGACGGTCGGGGGCCGGGTGGCCGCCTGCCGGACGGTGTCATCGACCGGTACGGGTGCCCCGGTGACGACCAGCGGCGCGGTGGCCGACAGCGAGTTGTCCAGAGTGGTCACCCGCACCTGGCAGGGACAACCGCCGGGTGGCGCCACGACGGTCAGCGGAGTCCCACCGGTGCCGCCGGCGGGCAGGTGGATCTGTGCCGAACTGTCCACCGCGCATCGTGCCGGCGTGCCCGCGCCACACAGCTCGACGCGGACCGTCCCGCCGGGCCAGCCGGTGAGCCGGACGAGCACCTGCTCCCCCGGCTTCGCCTCGGCCCGGTCCACGCCGACCTGAGGGCCGGGATCCGGGGCACCGGTCAGGGCGAGGGCGGTGACCAGGGCGAGGGCGTAGGTCGGGAGCCTCACGTCTCGACCGTCGGCGGTCGACGCCGGGCCGAGCGCAGCCGGATGACCAGCAGCCAGCCGAGACCGGTGAGCAGGACGGCGGCCCAGACCCACGGTACGGCCCAGGTGCCGGCGGTACGGGTCACTGTGGGCAGGATCTGATCGGGGGTGGCCGGATCGACGACCACGGCGGCCGACAGCCGGCCGGCAGGCACCACGCCGTTGACCTGTTCGGTGATGGTGATCGCCGCGCCGGGCAGCAGTTCGGGCACGTCGACGGGTTCGGTGCGGGCCAGCCGGAGACCGAACGGGGCGGTCAGGCGTACCTGGGTGGTGCCGGTCAGCCGGGTGTTGCCGGTGTTGCGCAACCGGTAGCTGACCACGACCGGGCCGGTGCCGAACGGGTTGAGCGGGTTGTCGTAGCCGATCCGCATGGCCTCGACCTGCAGGCCGGGCCGGACCGGGCCGGCCACCCGCAGGTAGATCCGGGCCGCGACGCGGCGGTCCAGGTTGACCTTTCCCCCGTCGCCGGCGGACTGCACCTGGGCGATCGAGGCGACCACGCCGCCGGCGTGGTCGCCGGGTGTGGCGTTGGCCGGCACGGTGAGCTGGAACGGCACGATCACCTGCTCGCCGGCGGGCACCCGGTAGGTCCGTTCGGCGAAGGTGGTCCAGGCACCCACGTCGGTGGCGGGGCGGCTGGCCGGTTGCAGGGCGAAACCGCCGTCGGTGGTGGTGTATGCGTCGGCGCCGTACACCGCGAAGGTCATCGCGCGCTTGCTCAGGTTGGTGATGGCGACCCGGTCGTCGATGCGTTGTCCGGGTTCGGCGTCATAGACGAAGTAGCTGCGCCCGGTGGGCCCGGACGGGCCGGAGGGCTGGACCGCCCAGGTGAAGCCGGTGGCACTCGGGGGCGTGGCGGGGGCCAGCGCGGCGGCGAGAGCGGCTGCCGGGCCGGCGGTCAGGACGGTGGCGAGCACGGTGAGGACCGCGGTCGCGGCGACCAGGTGCGGGAAAGGGCACCTCGTCATCGATCGGCGCACAACAAGATGCCCTTTCACGCGTCAGGACAGGGTCAGGGTGAGGGTGGCGGTGTAGCCGCCCGGCACGGCGGCGGGCGGAACCCCGAGGCGCAGAGCGGCACCACACTGGAAGCTGCCGGCGCTGGTCCCGGCCGAGGCGGCGCAGAGCGTACGGGCGCTACCCAGGCCGTCACCCGGGGTGGCCGGGGCACCGGGGTTGACCACCCCGGCCGCACCCACCAGGGTGTCGGCGAGCACGGACGCGTGCGGCGTCCAGCCGAGGTTCTCGGCGGCGATGGTGCCACCGAGTGTGCTGGTGAACTCCTCCACCTGGCCGACGACGTTCCAGCCGGCGTTGGTGCCGCGCAGGTCACTGACCGTCACCGCGTTCAGGGCACCGTCGGCGAAGGCACCGGGGTGCACGGCGGACAACGCGACGCTGCTGCCCGAAGCGGTGAGCGTCAGCGGGCCGGACTGGAGCACCTCGGCGGTGATCTCCTGCTCGGCACCGCTCGGGCCACCCGTACCGCCAAAGGTGATCGGGGTGAAGGTGTCCTGGCTGCGGTCGCTTGAGGCATGCGCCGCGAAGGTCATCACGTAGCACTGGATCGCGGTGCAGTCGACGCCGTTGCCGTTGCCGTCGGTGTAGGTCGGCACCAGGTCCAGGGTGGTGGAGAAGCTGCCGTCGGCGGGCAGCCGCACCTGGGCGGCGGACGACGAAGCGTTCTTGTGCACCCACTTGACCGGCTTGTAGGGCCGCGAGTTCGTCCAGTAGTTCTCGCCCTTGGGTCCGAATGCCAGGTAGAAGCCGACACCGCCGTTGGCGTCCGGGTCGAACCCGGTGCCGCTGACGGTGACGGTGGCTCCCTCGGGGTCGAGGGCGGTCGACGGGTTCACCGTGACCGACGGGGCGGCGGGAGCACCGCCGGCGCCGGTGGTGAAGGTGAACGACGCCGGATCGAGCACCGTGCCGGTGGTGAAGAAGCCGGAGAACGCGGTGGCCCCGGTCTCGGTGAGCGTGGTGGTGAGGTTGCTCCAGGAGACCGTGTCGCCTGAAGCCGTCGGGCTGGCCGTGGCGGTGCCGAGGGTGGCGATGGCCGCCTGCTCGATGCGCACCGGCTGGAAGCCGCCGCCGCTGGCCTGCAGGTCGACGTCGGCGAGCAGGGAACCACCGGCACCGTCGAGGACCACCGTCGGGTTGGCCAGGGTGATGGTGAAGAAGTGCGCGGGGTACGAGAACACCACCGTGCCGCCGTAGGTCACCGTGGTCGCTCCGGTGGCGCTGTCGTACGTGCCGCCGGTGGCCGGGAACTTGAAGGTGCCGTCGGCGTTGCGGGTCGCACCGTCGGTGACCGCGATCGGCGGGTTGCCGTTGCCGGTCGACACGTACGCGCGGAACGAACTCTTGAAACCCCAGTCGAGGCTTCCCCCGGTGACGTCGGCGGGCGCCGCCGTCGCGGGGACCACCACGGCCAGTGAGGCGGCGGCGCCGAGCACGGCAGCCGTCACCCACCGGTACGACCGGCGGCGAACGCCGCCTGGTCTGGGTACGGACATGTGTCTTCCTCTCAGAAGGGGGTTGGCGACCTTAGGTTAGGCTCTCCTAACTTCTTCGAAAATCCGCCGAACACCCTCTTGCGCCACAGGCAAGATCGACTTAGGTTAGCCTAACCATAGTCATGGAGGTTAGTCATGCCTGCCCGCCTAGCCGCTGCCCTGGTCAGCGCGATGCTGCTGGCCCTCGGCGCCCTCGCCACCCCCGCGTACGCCAACACGGTCGGCAAGGGACCCAACGGTCAACGGCTCTCCGTCAGCAAGACGACCGGGATCCCGCTCGGCGGCACCACCGTCACCGTCACCGGTTCCGGCTACGACACCACCAAGGGGATCTACGTCGCGTACTGCGTCGACAACGGGGCGGGCGTGGCACCCTCACCGTGCGGCGGTGGCGTCGACACCACCGGTTCCACCGGCGCCTCGCACTGGATCTCCTCCAACCCGCCCTCGTACGCCGAAGGGCTGACCGTCCCGTACGGCGCGGGCGGATCGTTCACCGTGCAGGTGAAGATCACCTCGAAGATCGGTGACGTGGACTGCACCACCAGTCGTTGCGTGGTGGCCAGCCGCAACGACCACACCCGCGCCTCGGACCGGTCCCAGGACGTCAAGGTGCCGGTAACCTTCGTCACCCCGGCCGCCCCGGCCGCCCCGAGCGCACCCGCTGCCGCCCCGGCCGCACCCGCTCCCGCCACGCCCACGAACACCTCCGCCGCGCCGACGAACACCTCCGCCGCGACCACACCGGCCGCCACCGGCTCGGCACCCGCAGCCATCGTCGGCTCGGCTGCCGCTGCCGGGGCCACCGACGCCGCCGGTGGCGAGGCCGCGCCGGCACCCGGCGCCGAACAGCCCCTGCTCACCACGCAGGTCAGCGACAGCACCGGCGCGGGACGCTGGTTCACCGCGGTCCTGGCGGGACTTGCCGTGCTGCTGGTCGTCGTGGTGGCGCTGCGGATGCGGGGCCGACGCCGGGAACAGCGATGAGAAGGTGCCTGACGCTGCTGATGCTGCCCGCGCTGCTCGGCCTCACCGCCTGTGCGCCCACCGCCTCGACGGCGGCCCCGACGACGGGCTGCGGACCTGCCACGGCCGTGGTCACCGACGTGGACATCGAGCCGATCGGCGCCGATCCCGGCAGCACCCTGCCGGCCACGGTCACGTCGGCCGACGGCTCCACCGTGACGGTCACCGACGCCAGCCGCATCCTGCCGGTCAACCTCTACGGTTCGATCGCCGAAATCGTGTTCAGCCTCGGGCTCGGTGACCGGGTGATCGGCCGCGACACCTCCACCACCTTTCCCGCCGCCGGCGACCTGCCCGTGGTCACCCCGGCCGGACACGACCTGTCCACCGAGGCCATTCTGCGACTCAACCCCACCGTCGTCCTCGCCGACGACAGCATCGGGCCGCCCGAGGTGCTCGCCCAGCTGCGCCGCGCCGGCATCCCGGTGGTCCTCGTCGACGACGAACAGAGCCTGGCCGCCATCGGCCGCAACATCCGGACCATCGCCGCCGCACTTGGCGTACCGGAAGCCGGGGAACGGCTGGTGGCCCGGGTGGAGGGCGACATCGCCGCCGCCCGCCGAGCCGCCCCACCCGACACGGCACCACTACGCATCGCGTTCCTGTACGTCCGCGGCACCGCGGGGGTCTACCTGATCGGCGGCAGGGGCGCCGGGTCCGACGAGATGGTCCGCGCCATCGGCGCCACCGACGCCGGCACCGAGATCGGGCTGTCCAACTTCCGGCCGCTGACCAGTGAAGGGCTGATCAACGCGGCACCCGACGTGATCCTGGTGATGACCGAGGGACTGGCGTCGGTCAAGGGCGTCGACGGGCTGCTCGCCCTGCCCGGCGTGGCCCAGACCCCGGCCGGTCAGCACCGCCGCATCGTGGACATGGACGACGGGCTGCTGCTCACCTTCGGCGCGCGTACCGGTCGGGCCATCCGCGCGCTGGCCGACGCGGTGTACGGACCATGCGCGTGAGACGGGTGGGCCTGGTCGCGGGCCTCGCGGTCACCCTGCTGCTGCTCTGCCTCGTCGCCGCCGGCACCGGGCAGGTCCGGGTCCCCCCGGCCGAGGTGCTCGGCTCGATCCTGCACCGCATCGGCCTCGACATCGGACCGACACCGAGCGCCACCCACGGCGAGAGCGCGCTGTGGGTGGTGCGCTTCCCCCGGGTCGTCCTCGCCGTGATCGTCGGAGCCGCGCTCGGCTGCGCAGGCGCGCTGATGCAGGGCATCTTCGGCAATCCCCTGGCCGAGCCCGGCGTCATCGGCGTCTCCTCCGGCGCGGCGGTCGGCGCGGCCACGGTCATCATCACCGGAGTGGCCACGTTCGGCGGCTGGACCGTGGCCGCCGGCGCGTTCCTGGGCGGTCTCGCCGCCACCGGCCTGGTCTACTCGATGTCGCGCGTCGGCGGGCGGACCGAGGTGGTCACCCTGGTGCTGACCGGCATCGCGGTCAACGCGGTCGCCGGCGCGCTGATCGGCCTGCTGATGTTCTTCGGTGACGCGGACGCCGTACGGGCCATCGCGTTCTGGCAACTCGGCAGCCTGGCGCAGGCGAACTGGGCGGCGGTGGCGGTCACCGCCCCGTGCGCGGCGGTCGGCATCACGATCGCGCTCGCCGTCGCCCGCCGCCTCGACCTGCTCGCCCTCGGCGACCGCTCGGCCCGGCACCTCGGTGTCCACGTCGAACGGCTGCGGCTGGCAATGGTCGCGGTGACCGCCCTGCTCGGTGCCGCGGCCGTGGCCTTCACCGGGGTGATCTCCTTCGTCGGCCTGGTGGTGCCGCACCTGGTCCGGATGGTCGCCGGCCCGGGTCACCGGCTGTTGCTGCCGGCCAGCGCCCTGGGCGGGGCCATCGTGGTGGTGACCGGGGATCTGGCCGCCCGCACCCTGGTCGACTACCAGGAACTGCCGCTGGGCGTGTTGACCGCTGTGGTGGGCGGACCGTGCTTCTTCTGGCTGCTGCGCCGGACCCGGGCCCGAGCGGGAGGTTGGGGATGAAATGGACCGATGTCGACCCAGAGCGGGTCGACCTGCGGGCCGAGCGTCTGTGCATCCGGCGTGATGCGCGGCCGATCCTGTCCGACGTGTCCCTCTCGGTGCGTGCCGGCGAACTGCTGGCGCTTGTCGGTCCCAACGGTGCCGGCAAGAGCACCCTGCTCGCCGCGATCTGCGGCGACCTGGCTCCCGCTGAAGGCACCATCGAGTTCGCCGGCCGGTCGCTGACCCGCTGGACGCCGCTCGAGTTGGCCCGGCTGCGCGCCATGCTGCCGCAGCGCGCCACCATGTCGTTCCCGTTCACCGTGGGCGAGGTCGTCGCGATGGGACGCGCCCCGTGGGCCGGTACCCGGCTCGCCAGCGAGGACGACGAGGCGGTGGCCGAGGCGTTGCGGCTGACCGGGATGGAGGCGTTCACCGATCGGGTGTTCTCCGCGCTCTCCGGTGGTGAACAGGCCCGCGTGGCACTGGCCCGGGTGCTCGCGCAGCGTACCCCGATGCTCCTGTTGGACGAGCCGACCGCCGCGCTGGACCTGCGGCACCAGGAGTTGGTGCTCCGGCTGGCCCGCGATCGGGCCCGGCAGGGTGGCAGTGTGGTCATCGTGCTGCACGACCTGGGCCTGGCGGCGGCGTACGCGGACCGCATCGCGTTGCTGGCCGGTGGCCGCCTGATCACCGACGGGCCACCGGACGTGGTGCTCACCGCCGACCGGCTCAGCGAGGTCTACCAGCACCAGGTCGAGGTGCTGCCCCACCCGCACACCGGTGTCCCGCTGGTCCTGCCGGTACGCCCCTGACCAGCCGGGCTGGTCAGGGGCGTCAGGTCAGGTGTCCGCCCGAGGCGGGTTCAGCTGGCGTCCAGTCGCGGGGTACGGCCCAGCGCGGCGCACGCCTCGCGGTACATCCGGGCGGCCTCGGCGCGGATCTGC
Source organism: Verrucosispora sp. ts21 (assembly GCF_002879555.1). Lineage (NCBI taxonomy): Bacteria > Bacillati > Actinomycetota > Actinomycetes > Micromonosporales > Micromonosporaceae > Micromonospora > Verrucosispora sp. ts21. The sequence continues at coordinate 26,761 of NZ_PNOZ01000006.1, forward strand.
TGGCGTTCGACGAGCCGCTCCGAGAACGGGACACGCACCGGCACCTCGGCACCGTCCACGACGGCCAGGAACTCCATCGCCTCGGCGTCCATCCCGGACATGTTGGCAACGGTGGCCGTCGGCTGGCCGCCCAACCCCTGGCAGATCACCAGACAGTCGTCGGCGTGGTCGGTGTTCATGTGTCGCATCACCGCCGCGATCACCTCCGGCGGGAACGGGTTCGCGGCGCTCATGCGGCACTCGCCTGGGTCACAACCTGCCCCAGCTCGTCGAGCATGGCGGTGTTCAGCCGGTAGGCGTACGACACCTCGTCGAGGAAACGCTGCCGCTCGACTGCGTCCCAGGCGGCCGCGTCGAGCAGTTCCCGGTAGTGCTGCTTGAAGGTACGCGCGTCCAGGCCCGGAAAGAGGAAGAACCGGATGCCGTCGGTGTCGAAGCCGAAGGTGCTACGCAACGCACGTGCCATCACCTGACCGCCGGAGAGATCACCCAGGTAACGGGTGTAGTGGTGGGCGACGAACCCGGCCGGCCAGGAGAAGGTGACCTCCCGCAGGCGGGCCTGGTACTGCGCGGTGGCGGTGCTCGGGCTGATCCTTGCCGGCCAGTCAGGACCGTGCAGGAAGGACAGATCCTCCACGATGCGCGGCAGTCGACGTAGTTCTTCGATGACGAACGGGCCGGCCACCGGGTCGTCGCACATCGCGTCGGCGGCTTCCTCCAACGTCTGGTAGACCACGTGCAGTTGTTCGAGCAGCGCGGCGTACCCAGCCCGATCCAACTGACCCGACAACAACGCATCGAAGTACGTGACACTCTGCGCGGCCCGATGGTCCGCCCTGGTCAGCTCTCGCACCTCTGCGGCGAACCCCATGAGCACCTCCTGTTAGGTTAGCCTAACCTATCATGATCTAGCACCCCTGTGGAGATGGCCGAAAGGGCCAGCGCAAGCATCCCGCCAGGGGATACCCGCTCCGCCCGAGCCGACGATCGGCGTGGCGGCGCGCGCAAACGTTGACACCGCCCAGGCGGAATGATGTGCTCGGACCGGCGCGCCAATGACAATCGTTTCCATTAAGCGAGGAGAAGCATGTCTCTCACCGTGTCACCTGACCTCCTGCGAGCCGCCGAGTCCGGGCCCGTCACCGACGAGGAGTTCATCGCCTGCGTCCGCGAATCGCTGCCGTACGCCTGGCAGACCGTCAGCCGGGTGGCCGCCGAGCTGGCCACCTCGGACGTCGAGTTCTCCGACAACGTGATCGCGCCGCCCGGTGACGCGGAGCGGGGCCAACTGCTGCGCGCCATGGCCAGCGACGCGATCCGGGCCGGTCTGGAGCGGCACTTCGGGGTGAAGCTGGCCTTCCAGAACTGCCACCGGGTCGCGGCATTCCGCCCCTCAGCCGTCGACTCCGACACCTACCGTCGCTTCGTCTCCGCTCGCGGTCAACTGCTCAACCAGTCTCCGGAGCTGCGCAACTGCTGAGGCACGGGTCCGGACCCCGGCGGGCGGGCGTACGCCCCACAAGGCGCAAGCCCCCGTCCGCCCGCCGGGGCACCGCGGTCGGTGACCGCCCTACCCCTGCGGCGCCACGATCTGGATGAGGTTGCCGCAGGTGTCGTCGAAGACGGCGGTCGTCACCGTCCCCGCGTCCAGCGGCGGCTGGGTGAATGTCACTCCCTGCGCGGTCAGCCGCTCGTACTCGACGGACACGTCCGCGACGGTGAACATGGTGACCGGGATCCCGTCGGCGGCGAGGGCCTTCTTGTAGGCGAGGGCGGCCGGGTGCTGGTCCGGTTCGAGAACCAGCTCCACGCCCTCCGGGTCTTCCGGGGAGACCACGGTCAACCAACTGTATTCGCCCAGCGGCACCTCGGTCTTCTTGATGAAGCCGAGCACCCCGGTGTAGAAGGCCAGGGCCTTGGCCTGGTCGTCGACGAGAACACTCACGTGTCCGATTCGCATGGTCCCACCCGCCATCTCTGATAGATCTGCTGGAGTGGAGACGTGTCCAGGTCGATGAAGGTGTACCGGCCCTGACGCCGCAACACCACCAGCCCCGCGTCGGCCAGCACCGCGAGGTGCTGGGAGATGGCCTGGCGTGTCGAGGTGAACCCCTTGCCCGTCAAGCGGACGCACAACTCGAACAGCGTCTGGCCACTGCGATCCTGCAACTCGTCGAGGATGGCACGCCGGGTGGGATCCGCCAGCGCCTTGTACACGTCGCCCACCGCCGCACGATAGGCAAGCAGTTACTTGCATGTCAAACATCGACAACGTTCCGAGTAGGTAAACCCTTGCCCCGGGCAGCCGGCAGGCCTGGCGCGAGTGGACGCCGCTTGCGACGCTTGCGGCCATGTACGACTACGACGTGTTGGTGCTGGGTTCCGGACCCAGCGGTCAGAAAGCCGCGATCGCCGCCGCCAAGCTCGGCCGACGGGTCGGTCTGGTGGAACGGCGCGACATGATCGGCGGGGTGTGCATCAACACCGGCACCGTGCCGTCCAAGACGCTGCGCGAAGCCGTGCTCTACCTGACCGGCCTGAGCCAGCGGGACCTCTACGGCAGCAGTTACCGGGTCAAGGAAGACATCACGGTCAGCGACCTGGCCGCCCGCACCCAGCACGTGATCAACCGGCAGACCGACGTGATCCGCAACCAGTTGGCCCGCAACCGGATCGCGATGATCACCGGCACCGGGCGGTTCGCCGACGCCCACTCGGTCTGGGTCGACGGCGGATCCGGTCACGAGTCGAAGGTGACGTTCGACAAGGCGATCATCGCCGCCGGCACCCGCCCGGCCCGCCCGGACAGCGTCGACTTCGACGACCGCACCATCGTGGACTCCGACGGCGTCATCAACCTCCAGGCCGTGCCGCGCAGCATGGTGGTGGTCGGTGCCGGGGTGATCGGCATGGAGTACGCCTCCATGTTCGCCGCCCTCGGCACGAAGGTGACGGTGGTCGAACGCCGGGAGAAGATGCTCGACTTCTGCGACGAGGAAGTCGTCGAGTCCCTGAAGTACCACCTGCGCGACCTGTCGGTCACCTTCCGCTTCGGTGAGGAGGTCGCCGCGGTGGAGAAGCACCAGACCGCCGCGCTGTGCATCCTCAAGAGCGGCAAGAAGATCGCCGCGGACACCGTCATGTACTCCGCCGGGCGGCAGGGGCAGACCGACGGGCTGGCCCTGGAGGCGGCGGGGCTGACCGCCGACCGGCGGGGGCGCATCGAGGTCGACGCGCACTTCCGCACCGCCGTGGAGCACATCTACGCCGTCGGTGACGTGATCGGCTTCCCGGCGTTGGCGTCGACCTCGATGGAACAGGGCCGGCTGGCCGCGCAGCACGCCTGCGGCGAGCCGGTGCGCGCGATGCACGAGTTGCAGCCGATCGGGATCTACACCATTCCGGAGATCAGCTTCGTCGGTAAGACCGAGGACGAGTTGACCGACAGCGCCACCCCGTTCGAGGTGGGCATCGCCCGCTACCGCGAACTGGCCCGGGGGCAGATCGTCGGCGACTCGTACGGGATGTTGAAGTTGCTCGTCTCGCCGGACGACGGACGCCTGCTCGGCGTGCACGTCTTCGGCACCGGCGCGACCGAGATCGTGCACATCGGGCAGGCGGTGATGGGCTGCGGCGGCACGGTCGACTACCTGGTCGACACGGTGTTCAACTACCCGACCCTGGCCGAGGCGTACAAGGTGGCGGCGCTTGACGCCGCCAACAAGATCCGCAACATCACCCGCATCGACGGCTGACCCCCACCCCGGTCAAGCTTCCGCGCGACCACCGTGCGTCACGGCGGTCGTCCCCGGCCAGATGCTCCCTGTCCGCGCTTTGCTCTGCTTCAACCCACGCACAGGCCCGTTGACCTGCGTTTTCTGCTGTCGGTGCCGCAACGGCGGCACGCTGACCCGAATCCGGAGGGTAACCGTTGCGTGGGTTGAAGCAGAGCAAAGCGCGCGCGGGAGAGAGTGACCGGGCGGTCGGTGGCCACGGATGGCGCTGGTCGACGACGGCGGCAGGCCGGGGTGGGGCGAGAGGCCCCACCCCGGTTGCCGTCAGCTGGCCGCCGCGAGCGACCGGCGACGCGGCCCCAGGTGCCGGGCGTACGCGCCGGTGGTGAAGAAGGCCGGCAGGTCCTCGCCCAACGCGGTCTCCTCCACGATGCGCGCCGCCTGCGCGGCGCGTTCCCGCTCGGCGTCCCCGCGCCCCTCGGTCAGCGTCGCCAGTTCCTCGGCGAGCATCGCCCGCACCCGCTCCTCGGTGACGCTGCCGCCCTCGGCCAGCGGCGTACCGTGGTGCAGCCACTGCCACACCTGGCAGCGGGCGATCTCGGCGGTCGCGGCGTCCTCCATCAGGTTCCACAGCGCCACCGCGCCCGCTCCCCCGAGCCAGGCGTCGATGTAGTGCAGTGCCACCGCGATGTTGGACCGCAGGCCCGACTCGGTGACCTGCCCGGGCGTCTTGTCCACCGAGAGCAGGTCGGCGGCGGTCACGGACACCTCGTCCCGCTGCCGGTCGAGCTGGTTCGGGCGCTCGCCGAGCACCGCGTCGAACACCTCCCGGCAGGTCGACACCAGGCCGGGGTGGGCCACCCAGGAGCCGTCGAACCCGTCACCGGCCTCCCGCTGCTTGTCCGCCTGCACCTTGGCCAGGGCGGTCGCGTTGACCTCCGGGTCGCGGGCCGGCACGAAGGCGGCCATCCCACCGATCGCGTGCGCGCCGCGCCGGTGACAGGTCCGCACCAGCAATTCGGTGTACGCCCGCATGAACGGCACGGTCATGGTGACCGCGGCCCGGTCCGGCAGGACGAAGTCCGGCCACTGCCCGAAGTTCTTGATGATGCTGAAGATGTAGTCCCACCGGCCGGCGTTCAATCCGGCCGAGTGTTCCCGCAGCTCGTAGAGGATCTCCTCCATCTCGAAGGCCGCCGTGATCGTCTCGATCAGCGTGGTCGCGCGGATGGTGCCCTGCGGCAGCTTCAGGTAGTGCTGGGCGAAGACGAAGATGTCGTTCCACAGCCGTGCCTCGCGGTGGTCCTCCAGCTTCGGCAGGTAGAAGTACGGTCCCGCGCCGGCGGCGAGTTGCCGGCGGGCGCAGTGGAACAGGTAGAGCCCGAAGTCGACAAGGCTGGCCGAGATCGGCCGCCCGTCCACCACGATGCCCTTCTCCACCAGGTGCCAGCCGCGCGGCCGGACCACGATGGTGGCCAGCTCCTCGCCGAGGGCGTACCGCTTGCCACGCGGGTCGGTGAAGTCGATCCGCCGGTCCAGGGCGTCCATCAGGTTGAGTTGTCCACCGATGACGTTGTCCCAGGTGGGGGCGGTGGCGTCCTCGAAGTCGGCGAGCCACACCTTGGCGCCGGAGTTCAGCGCGTTGATTGTCATCTTGCGTTCCGGCGGGCCGGTGATCTCGACGCGCCGGTCTTCCAACCCGGGTGCCGGTGGGGCCACCCGCCAGGTCGGGTCGGCCCGCACGCCGATGGTCTCCGGCAGGAAGTCGGGCAGCTGGCCGGTGGCGAACCGGTCGCGGCGCGCCCGTCGGGTGTCCAGCAGGGCGACCCGCCGGGCAGCGAACTCGCTGTCCAGGGTGACCAGGAACTCCAGCGCCTCGGGCGTGAGCACCTCGTCGAAGCGTTCGGCCATCGGGCCGATGACCTCGTATCTCATGCGAACTGCTCCTCTTCGGTGGAGCCGCGCAGCGCGGTGGTCTCGGCGGCCGGGTTGAGCACGGTGCTGATCAGGTCGAAGTAGCCGGTGCCCACCTCGCGCTGGTGCTTGACGGCGGTGTAGCCGGCCGACTCGGCGGCGAACTCCCGCTCCTGCAGCGACACGTAGGCGGCCATGCCGTCGCTGGCGTAGCCCCGGGCCAGGTCGAACATCGAGTAGTTCAGGGCGTGGAAGCCGGCCAGGGTGATGAACTGGAACTTGTAGCCCATGTGGCCCAGTTCCCGCTGGAACTTGGCGATGGTCGCGTCGTCGAGGTGCTTGCGCCAGTTGAACGACGGCGAGCAGTTGTAGGCCAGCAGCTGGTCCGGGTACTCCGCCTTGATGGCCTCGGCGAAGCGGCGGGCCACCTCCAGGTCCGGGGTGCTGGTCTCCATCCAGAGCAGGTCGGCGTGCGGGGCGTACGCCAGGCCCCGGGCGATGCACGGCTCGATGCCGTTGCGCACCCGGTAGAAGCCCTCGGCGGTGCGCTCGCCGGTGACGAAGGGCTGGTCACGCTCGTCCACGTCGGTGGTGAGCAGGGTGGCCGCCTGGGCGTCGGTACGGGCGATGACCACGCTCGGCACCCCGGCCACGTCGGCGGCCAGCCGGGCCGCCTCCAGGGTGCGGACATGCTGCCCGGTGGGGATGAGCACCTTGCCGCCGAGGTGGCCGCACTTCTTCTCGCTGGCGAGCTGGTCCTCCCAGTGCACCCCGGCCGCGCCGGCCGCGATCATGGCGTTCATCAGCTCGTACGCGTTGAGCACTCCACCGAAACCGGCCTCGGCGTCGGCGACGATCGGGGCCAGCCAGTCGATGCCGGAGGTGTCCCCCTCGGCGGTGGTGATCTGGGCGGCGCGCAGCAGCGCGTTGTTGATCCGGCGGACCACCGCGGGCACCGAGTTGGCCGGGTAGAGGCTCTGGTCGGGGTAGGTGTGGCCGGCCAGGTTGGCGTCGGCGGCCACCTGCCAACCGGACAGGTAGATCGCCTTGAGCCCGGCCCGGACCATCTGCACGGCCTGGTTGCCGGTGAGGGCGCCGAGCGCATGGATGAAGTCCTCGCTGTTCAGCAGCCGCCACAGCCGGTTCGCGCCGTGCCGGGCCAGGGTGTGCTCCTCCTGGATCGCGCCGCGCAACCGCACCACGTCCTCGGCTCGGTAGCTCCGACGCACACCCCGCCAGCGGGGGTTGGTGTCCCATTCGTGCTGCAACTGCTCGACCGGAGTAGGCATCGTCTCGTGTCCCTTCACCATTCGTGGCACACCGTGGCCGTTGAGCTCCGCTGCCCGGCCGCCGGTGGTGCAGACCACGGTCACACGCCTGGTCGGCGAGGGTCGAGGGACGGAAAATGCCAATTCTTGTAAATCCTCGGAAGCGTTTTGCAAAGTTGTTAATCGGCTTATTGGCAACGGTGCTAATGTGGCCCGACCAAACCTGCTGGCGTGGGAGGTGAGGACGATCAGCAAGACCTTCGCCGGGGCGCGGCTACGCCGGCTGCGCGAGGAACGGGCACTCAGCCAGACCGAGCTGGCCCGGCACCTGGGCATCTCCCCCAGCTACCTCAACCAGATCGAGCACGACACCCGGCCGCTGACCGTGCCGGTGCTGCTGCGCATCACCGAACTCTTCGGCGTCGACCCCACCGTCTTCGCCGCTCACGACACCCCGCGCCTGGTCACCGGGCTGCGGGAGGCCCTGCCCAACCGGGCCAGCCCCGCCGAGCTGACGGAGCTGGCCACCCGGCTGCCCGAGCTCGCCGCCGCCGTCATCGACCTGCACCGGCGCTACCAGCAGGCCGAGGAGCAGCTCGCCGAGCTGGTCGGCGACCGGGAACGGCTCGGCCGCAGCCCGCACGACCAGGTCACCGAGTTCTTCTACCGGCGGCAGAACTACGTACCGGAAATGGACGAGGAGGCCGAGCGGCTGGCCGCCGCGATGGGGTTGCGGCGCGGCGAGATCCGCGGCCGGCTGCGCGACCGCCTGGCCGAGCGGCACGGGGTGCGCATCCTGCGCGAGGACGGCGGCGCGCTCGGCGGTGAACTGCACCGCTACCGGCCGCAGACCCGCACCCTGCACCTGTCCACCTCGCTGCGCGGCGGGCAGGAGGCGATGCGGATGGCCGCGCAGATCGCGCTGCTGGAATTCGCCGACGTCATCGACGAGATCGTCGAGTCGGAGCACTTCGACGACCCGCAGACCCAGATCCTGACCCGGGTCGGGTTGGCCAACTACTTCGCGGCGGCGCTGATCCTGCCGTACGACCAGTTCCTGACCGCCGCCGAGCAGCGCCGGTACGACATCGAACTGCTCACCCAGCACTACGCGATCGGCTGGGAGACGGTCTGCCACCGGCTCAGCACGTTGCAACGGCCCCGCGCGCGTGGGGTGCCGTTCTCCTTCGTCCGGGTCGACCGGGCCGGCAACATGTCGAAACGCCAGTCCGCCACCGGCTTCCCGTTCTCCCGCACCGGCGGCACCTGTCCCCTGTGGAACGTCTACGAGGCGTTCAGCGCGCCGGGCCGGGTGGTCACCCAGGTCGCCGCGATGCCGGACGGCCAGCGCTACCTGTGGATCGCCCGCACCATCACCCGCCACCACGGCGGCTACGGCCAACCCGGCAAGGTGTACGCGATCGGGCTGGGCTGCGAAACCCGGCACGCCGGCCGGCTGGTCTACTCCACCGGCGTCGACCTGCACGCCGCCGAGGCGGCCACCCCCATCGGCCCCGGCTGCAAGACCTGTGACCGGATGACCTGCCCCCAACGCGCCGCCCCACCCATCAGCCGCCAGCTGGACCTGGACGAGAACCGCAGCACCTTCATCCCCTACCCCCTCCGCGACTAGCCTCTCCCCTCCTCCCGCCCGTTTCGGCGTCGATCACGAGGTGGACAGCAGATGCCGATCTCCACACTGCCGTCATGGCAACGTGAGAAGTGTGCGGGCGTCAGGGGGTCAGAAAGGTGGTCAGGGTGTTGAGGTAGGCGGTCGGGGCGGTTTCGTGTATCAGGTGGCCTGCGGAAATGGTGACGAGGCGGGCGTCGGCGAGGCGGGCGGCGAGTTCGGCGATGTGCTGCTGAGGCACCGGGCTCGACGGCCCGCCGCCGATCAGCAGGGTGGGTACGGTGATCCGGGCGATGATGCCGGCCCAGTCCCGACCCGGCTCGTCGACCTCGGGGCGGACCTGCTCCACCACCCGCCAGTCGAATGGCAGCTCCCCCGCCGGCCGCTGCGGTGGCGCAGGTGGGCGCGGATGCGGGAAGCCGATGTCCTCCAACACCAGGCGACGGATGCGTCGAGTTCCGGCTGCGGCCGCTCGGCAGGCGACGAGGCCACCGAGGGAGTGACCGACCAGGTCGACCGGGCCGGTGTCGAGGCGGTCGAGGAGACCCAGAACGTCCTGGGCGAACAACTCCAGCCGGTACTCACCGGGCCAGTCACTGTCTCCGTGACCGCGCAGGTCAACGGCGTACACCGTCCGATCGACGGCCAACTCCGCCGCGATCACATCCCAGTCCTCGGCAGTTCGGCCGGTGGCGGGCAGCAGCACCACGGGGGTACGGGCCGGATCGGCAGCCGGCCACACCCGCAGCGAGAGCAGGAGGCCGCCGAGCATGATGTCGATCAGGTCGGGCACCAGCTGAGCATTGCCTCCTGTGCCGCCGGCGGCCAAGCGATTCCGCTACCGGCAGACCCGCCGAACCGCCATGGCACAGATGCACCGGTCGCGGCCCGCACGATGTCGCCGGCCGCACCGTTGATCGTGCGAGGTCGCGGGCCAGCAGCCGGTACGCGGATCCTGTCCCGCCTACAGGAAGCGCTCGGGGTCGAAGCTTTCGAGGTCGATGATGCGCACCCGAGGAAGCACGTTGGTGAAGCAGTCCGCGTCCTCCTCGATGTCGAATACCTGTAGGCCAGGCAGCTCGGCGAAGCCGGCGTTGAGGAACTCCTTGAACCCGACGACCGCGACCTGACGATCGCCTTCCAGCAGCTCGCCGAGCTGCGGCAGGAAGTCGCCGTCGTGACTGGCGAGCATCACATTGCCCGAACGTCGGGCGATGGCCTCCAACGTCCGCTGGATGCCGATGTCCACCACCTTCTGGTCCGACGAACCAGCCAGCGGGATGGGCCGGTAATCCATGCTCAGCAGGGCCCGGACGAAGGGCATCGGCAGTGCGCCACCCGAGGCGTTGAGGAAGAACAGTCCCTTCACCGGCTGCCGCCACGTGTCGCGCGCGAACTCCCGCAGACGCTCCCACCGGGGTCGCTCCGCAGGGGCCGGCCGGCGCTCCAGAACACTGTTGCCGAGAGTGGCGTCGATGTTCTCCCCATCCACGATGAGGTACGTGACGGATTCCGATGTACCAGGCATAGACGTACCTCTCGAGTGGAGCAGCGAACGCGGACCGGTCCAGCCCGAGCGTTCGACGTGCCAGAAGCCATGCTCATGGTCAAGGGTATTGGCTGCCCGGCCGCGGCACCTCGGCAGCCTCGAGAGCCGGTTCGTCGGGTCGCCGTGGGTCTCCGTGCCGTTCCGGAGGGTGACGCCGACTCGCGTACGGCCGCCGGCAACCGGTGGCGCGGTGGCACCCCTCGTCGGGCCGGTTCGTTGCCGGCAGGCGGGGCGCGGGCATGCACGAGGCCACCGAGGGAGTGACCGGCCAGGTCGACCGGACCGGTGTCGCTGTGCCGGGGCCGGGCAATGGTCGCAGGTCAATGAACAAGTAGCCGCTGATCGTGTGCGGCCGTGGCGACAGCGGGTACCCGGGCCCGGGGTGCGAGGCTGCTGCTCCCGTCCTCGCTATTCAGAAGTCCGCCACGGCAGGTAGGCGGCAGTCGTTCCCGCAAGGCTGCCCACGGACAGGGCGAAGGCCAGCGGGAAGAACAGGTCCCACGGCGCCGGCAGTCCGCCCCCGAGAACGATGCCGACTACCAGACACGCTGCTGTCGCAACCAGAAAACCGGACGTCACTCGTCGCCGGTATCCCCTGCGGACTCGCGGTATCCCGGTAGCGGCCAGAGCGGCTACACCCGCGTACTCTGCCCACCCGACGCTGACAGCCATCAGGCAGACCACCACGCCGACAATTGTGCCCAGCAGCGAGTCGCACGCGGTGCTACGCAGCGCTCTGGACAGCGGCGGATCAGGGATACCTGACTCTCCAGTGAAGACAAGTCGCCCAGCGCGGCCGTACGTCCAGCCCGGCACTGCCGCACCCGCATGTTGCGGCTCACGGTGCCTGGCGGCATCTGCTTCCATCCGCTCGGTGTCCGTCGGCGATCAGCGGGGTGTCGACCACGGCGTCGGGCTCGCGATGCCGGCCTTCACCTGTTGAGGGCTTCCCATTGCGCTGCGGTGGGAAGTCCACCGTCCTGCAGGCGGCGGGCGAGCGCTGTCTTCTCCTGAGCGGTCAGCGACTCCGGTAGCTGCAGGAATGTCGGTGGCCAGATGTCCAGCAGGGAGAACACTTCCTGACCGTCTCGCATCCGCAACAGCAGCATGCACCGCCATTGTGGCGAGAACTCAGGCCGGTGGTTCGTACGGTGAACCAAGAACGGGTGCAGGTGGTGCTGCGCAGACTCGTCGGCGTTGGTCGTCAGCCAGCCGGATCCGTGATGACGGTTGAAACCGCGGCTACGCGCCTCGTCGTCCAGCCCGACAAGGGCCGAGGTGTCGACGGCTTTGACTGTGCGTGGCAGCTGCTCGTACACCTCGGCATCGTGCCACAGCCCAGCCCACCGGCTCTGCGCCGACGGGGTCGTGCAGGAGCCGCAGCAGGGTTGGGGTCGCCACATGACTGCCGAGGCGCCCCAGTGCGTACGCGATCATTGACCGTACCCGCGGCGTCGGGTCTGCGGCGAGGGCGACCAGCGGCGTTACCGCGTCGATGCGGCCGGTGAAGCCGAGCCTGCTCACCGCCGAGACCCGCACCTGCTCGTCTTCATCACGCAACGCGCGAACGAGAGCGTCGAAGGCTCGGTCGTCGCCGACGGCGTCGGGGATCGAGCCGACCGCCATGGATCTGATGCCCGGGTCGTCGTCGGTCGTCGCCGTCACCAGCAGCTCGACATCCTGCGCGTCGAGCACGAACCCGAGCGCCCACAGACCCGTGCGGCGTAGCTCGGGCGAGTCCGCCGTGGCGAAATCACGCACCACCCGCCGGCTCGCCGACGGGTCCGCCTCCAGCAGCTCGATGATGTCGGCCTGCAGGCCGTCCTGGTCGTCCCCCTCGTCGAGGAACTGCTCCAGTACCTCCTCCAGCCGGGGCACCAGAGTGGTGTCCCCACACGCGGCCAGGGCCGTGACGGTCGGCGCGATGACGTCGTAATCGTCGTCAAGCTCCGTGGCATGCCGGACCACAGCCTCCAGCGCGCCCTGGCTGTCGATCATGCGGTCACCATGCCACACCACCGTCGTAAGGTCGACGGCCACGTCAATGGGCGGGTACCGAGACGCAGACCATGGTGGTGTCCTCCAGTGCCTCGACAGTTCCCGGTGCCTGCTGCGGCACATGCACGAAGTCGCCCGATCGAACCGTCACGGCGTCGCCCTCGGCCCCCACACGTAACGCCCCGCTGATCACCACCCAGACCTCCGCGTAAGGGGCCGGTAGGTCGGCCCGCGCACCGGCGGCGAAGAACGCCGTGTAGGCGCTCATCGACCGGCCGACCTCTTTACTGAGGCCCGGCGCAACAAGAATCCGGTCGTCGAAGCGTACGGCGTCGTTGCCGATGACCGAGCTGTACCGGCTGACCCGCGTGGACGTGTCAGACATGTCGCACCCCTTCCTGCTGGAGGAGCCATGCGCCGACGTCGGCTACGGCGTCAACGCTTCTCCGCACCGACAATGGTGAACACGTCAAGGAAACGGGCGGGGTCAGTCACCCTGACGATGGTGACGATCACTTGTCTACTCCTCGGCCGGCTCCGGCTGACACCTGGCACGCTAGAACTTCGAGTCTGGTTCAAGTCAAGGAACACCAGCGGGGCCCGATCGCCGCAGGCCCGTCCCGATGGGCCTACGTGGCGGCCGCCGAGACCGCCGTCGGGCCATACCATCAGCGCGGGCATGGTCCAGGCAGGCCGCGGTCGGCGTAGCCTGCGAAGGTGGAGCGCAAGCGTGGGTACGCGCCGGGCCGGGCAGAGCCGCCGGACGGGGATCTGCTCGCTGAGGCGCAGGCGGGTGACGGCGAGGCGTTCTGGCCGCTGCGCGGGGAGCTGCGCGCCCACTGCTACCGGATGCTCGATTCGCTGCACGACGCCGAGGACGCCGTCCAGGACACCTTGGACCGGGCCTGGCGGAACGCCCTGCAATCGGCACGTACCGCTGGGACCACGCCCAGGGCGTCTACCTGCCGGCGGGTCTGGGCCTGCTCACGGTGCGCGGCGCCCGGATCGCCGAGGTGGTCTCGTTCCTCGACGCCGCGTTCCCACTGGTGGCTGGTCCACCAGCACCTGTCCCATCCGTACGACGCGGCAACCGGCGCGCCCGGACCGACCTGCGTCCCTGAGCGGGACCGGTCGGTCCGGGCACCTCGGCGCCGGGGTTATCCCTGGGTGATGGTGACGTCGTCGACGGCGGCCTCGACCAGGCTGGCGGTGCCCGCGTCGGCGGCTTCGACGAGGATCCGTACGCTCTGGCCGGCGTAACTGCTCAGGCTCCAACTGCCTGACGTCCAGGCGGCGTTGCGGTTGGTGGCGCTGGCCGACTGGGTGAACAGGGCGGTGGTGCCGCCGTTGTGGACCACGGAGACCCGGAAGAAGTCCGCGCTTGTGGCGTTGCTGCCGTGGGCGAGGTACCAGGACAGCTTCAGGGTGAGCGGGCCGGTGGCGGGCAGGGTGATGGCGGGTGAGCGGACGCTGGTCGTACCGCCGTCGATGTCGTGGTCGCCGGCGGAGGTGCCGGCGAGCCTGCCGGTGACCAGGTCGTTCGTGCCGGAGAGGGCGGTGAGTTGCTTGGCGCCGCTGGAGTTGGTGGCCTGCGGCACGCCGCGCTCCCAGAGGCCGCTGGTGGCGGTGTCGGTGCCGGCGGGGTTGGTGGTCCAGCCGGTGGCGGTCTCGAAGGTGTCCGACCAGACCGTCGTCGCCGGGGTGCCGGCAGCCAGGGTCCAGAGGGCGTACGCGGCGGCGTCGCCGGCCCGGTTGAGCACGGTGTCGGAGATGTTGCTCGGGTACGTGTCGCAGGACCGGTGGTAGCAGGGGTCGAAGGCGCTCTGGGTGCCGCCCCACTTGGTCACCTGCGCGGCGGTCTTCACCCGGGACGCACCCGCCGCCACCCCTGAGGTCTGCACGCCGATGGAGTTGAAGGGGGCGTCGTCGGAGCGTCCGGCGCCTTCGGTGTTCTCCTCGGTCGGTACGCCGATGGAGTCGTAGTACGCCTTCAACGTCTGGCCGGGCACGGAGGTGATCCGGTTGATGAAGTAGCCGCCGTTGACGGAGCCGACCATGTCGAAGTTGAAGTACGCCTTGATCTTCGCCCGTTCCGTGCTGGACAGGGTGTTGGCGTAGAACCGCGACCCGTTGAGGCCCTGCTCCTCGTCGGTCCAGAAGGCGAACCGGACCCGGCTGGTCAGGCTCGGGTTGGTCGCCGCGAGGGTCAGGGCGATCTCCAGCAGGGTCGCCGACCCGGAGGCGTTGTCGTTGATGCCGGGACCGGCCGACACCCCGTCCAGGTGTGCACCGAACATGTAGATGCTGTTCGGGTCCCCACCGCCCGGCCAGTCGGCGATCACGTTCGGGCCGGCGCCGCTGGTGCAGCCGGAGGTGCAGTTCTGCCGGGTCACGGTGAATCCGGCGGCGACCAGCTTGTTGTACACGTAGGTCACCGAGGCCGTGTAGCCGGCGCTTGTGGCGCGCCGGTTGCCGCCGTTGCTTGTCGCGATCGACTGGAACTGCTGAAGATGCTCCTTCGTGTTGGTCAGGGAGATGTCAGGTGCCGCCATTGCGGACACCACCGAAGCGGTCGCCGGGGCGGGGGCGGCGGGGGCGGTCGTCGGCACGGCGACCACGGCGACGACGGTCAGGGCCAGGGCCGTGCAGGCACGCAACACCGGAGGTACTCGCAACGTCTTCTCCTGCCGGATAAGGAACGCCGGAGACACCGGCAGCCGCAGATTAGGACGGTGCGGAGATTGGCGTAAACACATCGCGCTATACCGCTTTGTCCATAGCGTGACGAGTTGGCCCCGGCCGAGTGCGCGCACCTGCTCGGGGTGGTCAGCCCGCAGGTCTGCGCGAAGCGCTCAGTCCCACCAGAACGCCCAGGTCGGCGCGTCGACGAGGCGCTCGGCGTAGGCGGCGACAGTGTACGGACGCTGCCCCTGCAGGATGTTGTCCGGGCAGAAGGCGAAGTGTTCAGCGGCGATGGGCAGCGCCTCGTCGAGAGTGCTCGGCGGTGCGGCGACACTGAGGTACAGCTCGGCGAAGCCGGCCCCGATCACCCGTACCCCGAAACGGTCCTCCCAGCTGCGCAGCACCGCGCACAACTCGGCGACACCGATGTGGTTGATCGCGCCGTGCCAACCGACGGCCGCCAGCACGTCGCTGCTGCGCTGCGCGGGCACCAGGCCGATATGCACCTCGGACAGGGCCTGCGACAGCTGCTCGGCCCAGTGGTCGGCGTGCTCACGCACCGCGACCCGGGGCGGCAGCGCCGGGGCCAGACCCGGCCAGGCCCGACCGTACGGGGCGACGAGCGGATCGTCCTCGGCCGCCGACGGCGAGTCGTCGCCGACGCCGGTCTGGTCGGCCCACCGGCCGGCGAGCACCTGCTCGGCGTCGTGCTGGTCGGGAGTGGAGGTCGCGGGCCAGAGCTCACCGCCTTGCCAGGGGCGGGACATGTCACCGCCGAGGCCGTCCAGCAGCAACGGCCACAGCCCGGAGCTTTCATGTGCCGCGTGCAGGCGCGACCACAAGCCCGCCGGTGCCGGCTCCTCGCTCATCCACAACACCGGTCGTTCGTCGGCGCCCTCGCTGCCGCGTACCGTCTGGCCGGGCGGCAGTGGCACGGCGAGCGTTCGCGGAGCACCGTCCGGGAACAGTTCCAGCAGGTCGGCGGGCATCTCGTTCAACTGCGACGTCACGAGGCGTGAGAGTAGCGGCCGGGGCTGACGTTTTCCGCGCTCCGCGCGGCAGCACCTCGACCTTTCCGCGCTCCATGCGGCAGCAGCTCGACGAAAACCGGTTGCCCGCACCGACGGGGCTGCGCCAGGGTGGGCGCATGACGTACTGACGGATCGCACCCCGCCGCGCCGAGACACCTCCGCGCGCCCCTTCGTGCCCTCACCCGCCGTCCGTGCCTCCGCCTCCTCCTCGGGAGAGACCTCCTTGTCTGAGCTTCACCTGCGGCAGTCGACGCTGCCCGCGTCCGGCCCCGCCACGATCAGCGTTTTCGCCTCGCCCACCAGTTGGATCGAGTCCGACGCGCACACCCAGTGCCGTCAGGTCGCCGCCCTCGACGGCATGATCCACGTCGCCGCCATGCCCGATCTGCATCCGGGCAAGGGCGCCCCGATCGGGGCGGCGATGATGTCTCGCCTGCTGTACCCGTTCCTCGTCGGATCCGACATCGGCTGCGGCATCGCGGTGTTCCCGATCCGGCTCAAGCGACCCGTACCGGAGAAGCTGGCCGCGCGGTTCCCCGACCTGGACCGGCCGCTGCATCCCGAACGGGACGCCGATGATCCGGCCTGGACGGTGGTGAGCGGCGAGATACCCGCCGGCCACGTCGAGGGTCTCGGCACGGTGGGCCGGGGCAACCACTTCGTCGAGCTGGCGCGGATCGGCGCGGTGCTCGACCCGGCCCACGCTGGTCGTCTCGGGCTGGCCGCCGGTGACCTGGTGCTCGTCGTGCACACCGGTTCCCGAGGGTTGGGCGAGCGGATCCTGCGCGAGCACACCGAACGACACGGTGCCGGCCCGGCCCCGGATCCGCGGGCGTACCTGGCCCGGCACGACGAGGCCGTGCGGTGGGGTGCGCTGAACCGTCGGCTGTTGGCCGCCCGGGTCGCGTACGCGCTGGGCGCCGCGCCGACCGAGCCGATCGTGGACCAGTGCCACAACCTGGTCGAGGTACGTGACGGCAGCTACCTGCACCGCAAGGGCGCGGCACCGGGTGACGGCCGGGACGTGCTGATCGCCGGCACCCGGGGCACCCCGTCCTACCTGGTGGCCGCGCACGCCGGCCCGGAGGCGAACTACTCGGTGGCGCACGGTGCGGGACGGAAGATGTCCCGGGCCGACGCGCTGCGCCGGGGGCGGGCCAAGCACACGGTCGAGGAGCTTCGGCGTACGCCGGTGGGCTCGCTTGTGGTGTGCGGTGATCGCCAGTTGCTCTTCGAGGAGGCGCCGGGGGCGTACAAACGCATCGAGCAGGTGATCGGGGACCTGGTCGAACACCGGTTGGCCACCCCGATCGCGACCACTGTTCCGCTTGTCACGTACAAGACGGCCGAACTTACGGTCGGGTCGCGGCGCGACGAGCGACGTCGGCGGGGCCGGCGATGACGGTACGCCTGCTGTTGTCGGCCGGACGCGGCCCGCAGGAATGCGCCTGGGCGCTGGCCCACCTGCTGCGACGTCTCGAAGCCGACGCCGTACGGCAGCGGCTGCGGGTGCAGCGCATCGACACGGTCGCCGGTGACCGGCCCGGCACCTACCGCTCGGTCCTGGTGGAGGTCGGCGGCGCTGGTGTCGAGGCGTTCGCCGTCTCCTGGACCGGCACGTTGTGCTGGCAGGCACCCAGCCCGTACCGGGCCGGGGTCGGTCGGAAGAACTGGTACGTGACCGCGCGCTGCGGTTGCTGCGGCAGCGACTCGCGGACTGCGACGAGGCGGCGGCACGCGATGCCACCACCGCGCGGTGGCAGCTGCACGACCGGCTGGTCCGCGGTGACCCGGTCCGGGTCGAACGCCCGTAGTCACCCGACGCCGCCCCAGGCGGCGTCGACCAGGGCGGGCAGCACCCGGGCCGCCGGGCCACGCAGGTTGATGTCGGACACCTGGTCCAGCGGCGTCGGTTCCGGATTGACCTGGATCACCGTGGCGCCGGAGCGGGCCGCGACGTGCGGTATCTCCGCGGCCGGGTAGACCAGGCCGGAGGTGCCGACGGTCAGCAGTACGTCGCAGGAGGCGGCGGCCTCGGCGGCGGCTTCCAGGGCTGGCTGCGGCAATGCCTCCCCGAACCACACCACGCCCGGCCGGATCGGCGCGGAACAGCGGTCGCAGCGCGGCGGCGGCAGTCGGCGTCCCTCGGCCGGCTCGTCCGGGTCGGGTGTCGGTGCCGGGTGGGCGCAGGCGGAGCAGCGGGGCGCGAACAGGCTGCCGTGCAGGTGCAGCGGGTCGGTGGAGCCGGCCCGCTCGTGCAGGTCGTCCACGTTCTGCGTGATCAGCACGGCGTGCGGGGCGTGGGCCTCGATCGCCGCGACGGCCAGGTGCCCCGGGTGCGGTCGGGCCCGCGCGACGACGGCGCGTCGCCACTCGTACCAGCCCCAGACGAGGGCCGGGTCGGCGTCGAACGCCGCCGGGGTGGCCAACTGCTGGGCGTCGTAGCGCTGCCACAGGCCGGTGAGCGCGTCGCGGAAGGTCGGCACACCGCTCTCGGCGGACATGCCCGCGCCGGTGAAGACCACCACTCGCCGGGCCTGGCCGAGCAGCTTCGCGGCCTGCGTCGGTCCCGATTCGGTCATCCGTCGAGACTATCGGCGCTGGGGTCGCTCGCCGCGCTCGCCTACAGTGTCGGATCACCCTGTCGCGATGCGGCGACACGACGATCGGGAGGGCTGTTGCGCCGGATTCGTGCGATCGAGTCGCACCACTGGTTGCTGCTCTCGTACGTCACGGTCCTCTTCGGGTGCGCGATCTGGATGGCCGTCCTCGCGGTCGACTCGTTCCGGGCGACGCACGGCGGGGTGGCCGGTGCGGTGACAGTCGAGGACTGCGTGTACGCCGACACTGAGGACGGGCCCGAGTGGACCTGTTCCGAGCCGTTCGTCTCCACCGACGGCGCTGTCCGCATCGACGCGGTGAAGCTCAAGCCCCGCTACGGCGAGCCCTTCGAGGACGGCGCGACGGTGCCGGGCCGGGTCAGCAGCTCTTCGGCGGGCACTCTGCACACCGACGACCGGGCGTGGATGTGGGCAACCGGCCTCATGGTCCTGTTCCTCGGGACCGGCCTGTACCACCTGCGCTCCGAACTGCGAACCGAACCCGAGGTGGCGACGCCGCCGGTCGATCCCGAGCTGGCGGCGATCTCCGCACGGGCGCGTGCGTTCCTCACCGAGTGGGAGCACGTCTTCGCGCCGTCGACCCCGGTGGCCGCAGCACCTGCGCCGGTGCCGGCCGTCAACGCACCGAAGCGGGCGAACCTCGCGGTCGGGAAGGTCCTGGCCGGCTGGCTGCTGCTGGTGCTGACCATCGTCGGCACGGTGTGGCACCTGATGGAGTGGGAGCGCCAGGAGCTGGAGTCGTTGACCGGGCAGGCCCTGGGCACGGTCACCGGGGCCCGGCTCGGCGCGGAGAATCGGATCGAGGTCGCCTACCCCGACACCACCGGAGCCGAGTGGCGGGTGCGGTGGAAGCCCGTGGACCCGGACAGCTACCGGGAGGGCGGCCAGGTGCCGGTACGGTACGACCCGACTCAGCCGTCCGAGGTGATGCCGGCCTATCCCGAGTTCTTCGAGATCGAACCACGAGGGCGTACGGTGCTCGTGGAACTGGTGCTGCTGCCCGGGTACGTGTTGGCCTGGGCGTGGATGTGGCGGCTCGGACGCTGGCTGCTCGGCGCGTGGCGTCGTGGTCGACCGGCCGAGGCGTGGGTCCTGGTGGCGGAACTGCACTGGGGCACCGAGCCGACATCGTTCTGGCTCGAACTACGCGACGCCGACCGGATCTGGTACCAGCGGATCGTCTGGGATCGCCGGCTGGTGCGCCTGCTGGCCGGCGGTGCGCAGCTGCCGCTGAGCGTCGAGCTGCGCCGCTGCCCGGGGTTGCGGCGCATGTACCTGGTCGACGTGCCCGGGGTGGGGCGGCTCTGGCCGGCGAGCACCGCCCGTGCCCGACCGCCCCGCAACTACCATCTGCGCCCGGTCGAGCTGCACCTGTTCGGCCACGCCGAGTCGACAGGCAGACACCTGGCGATTCTGCTGGCGTTGACCGTCCTGGTCGGAGGCGGTTGGCTGCTGGCCGGTCCGGCCACCGCCGCCTACCTGCTGGCGCTGATCGGCGGCTACCAGCTGTGGGGTGGTGGCGCACCCTGGCGCGGCTTCTACGCCCTGCGCCGTTGACGTCGGTGGCCGACAGGTTCAGTCGGCCAGGATCTGCTCGCGCAGGATGTCGGCGTGCCCGCAGTGCTGGGCCAGCTCCCGCAGCACGTGCAGGTACACCCAGCGCAACGGCAGCGGGCCGCGCCGGTTGCCGTACAGCAGGTCGTCGAGGTCGAGCGGCGCGGTGGCCCGGCGGGACTGCTCACAGGCCTGCCGGTGTCTGCGTTGCACGTCCGCGATGGTGTCGGTGTCGGTGAGGACGAAGGACTCGTCCGCTGTCGCGGGCATGCCGATCTCGTCGCGCGAGCGGCAGGTGATCGCCTCGTCGAACCAGGCCTGTTCGACGAAGGTCGCGTGTTTCACCAGACCCAGCAGGGTGGTCCGGGACGGCACCAGCGAGCGGCGGGCCTGCTCCTCGGTGAGCCCGTCCAGGCAGCTGTTCAGTGCGGCGCGGTGCTCATCGAGGAAGACCTCGAACTGCGGCCGGATCGGCTGGTCGCGCACGTCGTCGACGGAGTTCGTCGGGAGGAAGGACATGTGGTCAGCATCCCAAGCGCACCCGCCGGCGGCAACGGACCGCGCCGAAGCGGGCGGCGACCGCTACGCCGCAACGGCGGGAGGCCGCCGTTACGGCGTAGCGGGTCGGTCACCGTCAGGCCGGTAGGCGCCAGACCTGGTTGGCCCCGCCGAAGCAGTCCCAGATCTGCAGCCGGGTGCCGTCGGCGGAGCTGTTGCCGGTGGCGTCGAGGCAGCGGTTCGACGCCGGGTTGCGCAGCGTGCCGTTGGACTGGGCCTGCCAGACCTGCGCGCCGGTGCCGTTGCAGTCCCACAGCTGGATCGGGGTGCCGTTGACGGTGCCGGCGCTTGTGATGTCCAGACACTTGCCGAGGGCTCGCAGGGTGCCGTCGCCGCCCACGGTCCACCGCTGCGCGTTGGTGCCGTTGCAGGTGTAGAGCTGGATGGCGGTGCCGTTGGCGGTGCTCGCGGCGGCGACGTCCACACACTTGCCGGCGATGCCGGTGATCTGGCCGGTACGGCCGGACGGCGTACCGCCCATGACGGTGTCGTAGATCGCGCTGACCAGCGAGGTCGCGCCGCTGGTGTCCTGGGTGAGTTCCCAGTTCATCATGCCGCCGGCATTGGCCAGCGCCCACTGGGTCTTGCGCTTGACGGTGGGGATGCCGTTGTAGCACTGCTGAACGCCGCCGACGCTTGTGCAGTCCCGGTTGGCGTTGGCCGGGTCCATGCCGACCAGTTGGGTGTACGTGTAGTAGCCGGGTCGGCTGTAGAACGGCACGCCGAGCACCGCCTTGCCGGCCGGCAGGCCGCGGGCCTTCCACCCGTTCACCGCGTTGATCGACCAGTCGTAGTTGGCGTGTGGGCTGCCGCCGTCGTACGCCATGATGTTGAGAAAGTCGACGTGGTTGAAGACCGACGTCGGCACCCCGTCGCGGTAGTACCCCTCGGCGACCACGGCGGCGGTGAGCAGCTTGCCCTGCGGGCGCAACGCGTTGCTGAGTTGCTGCATGAGCAGGCCGTAGTTGGTGGCCGAGGCGCCCGGGTCCGGGTACTCCCAGTCCATGTCGACGCCGTCGAGGCCGTACTGGTTGACGAAGCTGACGACGCTGTTGACGAACGTGGTGCGGGTGCCGGCGTTGGCGGCCAGGGCCTCGAAGGCGGAGTCGTCGCCGTCGTTCCAGCCGCCGATGGCGATGGAGACCTTGACGTTGTTGGCCCGGCCCAGTGACACCAGCGAGGACAGTTTGCTGGGGTTCTCCACCGGTCGCAGGGTGCCGTTGCTGTTGGGCAGCACGAACGCGTAGTTGATGTGGGTGAGCTTGCCGTACTGGACCGTGTTGACGTTGCCGGTCCACGACGGCATGTAGCCGACGCTCTTGAAGTTGTTAGGCAGGATGACGGCCTGCGCGGCGGTCGGGGTGACGGCGAGGGTCGCGGCGGCGGTGACCAGGGCGAGCAGGCCGGTGGTCAGTGCCGAGCGGGGCCGCAGACGTGGTGAGGACATCGAGGGCCTTCCCGGGGCAGAGGGCGACACCGTGTCGTCCCGGCCGACGCCGATGACAGCGCCGGGCCGGGACGTACGGATGTGCAGGGTCGGTTACCTCGAGGCAGCCAAATCTTAAAGAGTGTTAACGGTTTTGGTCAACGATGCTTCTCGATACGAGGTGAGCCGTTGGGGGTGGGCGCTGGTCAGCCACGCAGCAGCGGCAGCACCCGCTGACCGAGCAGGTCGATCCCGCTACGCGGGGTGAGCCCGTGCGGGGTGCCGAACTCGACCCGACTCGCCCCCGCGTCGAAGACCGCGGCGGCCTGCGCGGCGACCTGTTCGGGGGTGCCGGAGAAGGCGAACAGGTCGAGCAGGTCGTCGCCGATCAGGGCACCGGCCGCGTCGTCCTCGCGGCGGGCCACGTGCTCCTTGATCCGAGCGAGCAGGCCCGGATCGACCTCGACCGTCGGGTCGAGAGCGGCGACGACCGCGAGATACATCGCCACCTCGGTACGGGCCACCCGCCGGGCCAACTCCCCGTCGGTGTCCACGACCGTCACCGCGCCCAGCACCACGCCGGTGTCGTGACCCCCCGCCTCGTCGAGCCAGGCGCGCATCGTCTTGGCCATCGCCGGGTTCGCCGAGCCACCGACCTTGACCTCGGCGGCGTACCCGGCGGCGGAGCGGGCGGTCTGCTGTCCCCAGGTGCCGACCAGCACCGGCACGTCCGGCCGGGCCGGCGCATAGCGCAGGCTGGTGCCCGGCGCCACTGTGAACTCCCGGCCCTCGAAGCCGCTGTCGTCGCCGCCGAGCAGCCGACGGACGATCTGCACCGTCTCGGCGATGCGGCGCAGTGGCCGGGCCTGCGCCACGCCGATCTCCTGGAGCCAGGTGCCACGGGCCAGGCCCAGGTACGCCCGACCGTGCGAGGCCAGGTCGAGGGCGGCCACCTGCCCGGCGACCTCCACCGGATGCAGGGTGAACGGGTTGAGGCAGGCCGCGCCGAGCCGGATCCGGCGGGTGTGCCGGGCGGCCACCAGCAGCGGGAAGATCGGCGGCTGGTACATCAGGTCACCGAAGACCGACAGCACGTCGAAGCCGTACCGTTCGGTCAACTCGGCCAGTTCGGCGTACTCGTCGGCGGACTTGTCCGATTGCAGGCCGATGCCGACCAGGCGGTCGCCGGTCACGTCAACTCCTCGGTGGGGATCTGCCGCAGGGCAGTGCGTTCGATGCGCATGATGACCCGCTCCTCGGGGTCCGGGCAGGCCACGTGGCTGTCCCGGGCCATCCAGTCCCCCTCGGCCAGGGCCCGCTGCTTGGCTGGCAGCAGCGGCAGGCAGGCGGCCAGCGCGTACATGCAGAAGTGCTGGCCGGCGGGGATGCTCAGCCGGCAGGACTCGGTCAGGTCGATCTGGTCTCCCACCTTCATGCCGCACACCGAGCGGCCCTCGATCCGCTCGACCACGACCCGCAGGTCGTACACCTCGGTGGTGGCTCCGTCGGTGGTGGCTCCGTCGGTGGTGGGTTCGTCGGTGGTGGTGGGTTCGTCGGTGCTCATCGGACTGCCTCCGCGTGGTGGTGCACGATGCGCCAGCCGGTCTCGTCGCGGCGCAGGACGTCGGTGACCCGGAAGCAGACGTCCGGGCGGACGTCGCCGAAGCGGGCCCGCAGCACGTAGCGGACCAGGCCGGTGTCGCCCCAGCTCTCGGCGCGTACCTGCTCCGGGGCCACGCTGACCGGGGCCGGGCCGGTCGCGGCGGCGACCCGGGTGTCGCGCAGCGCGTCCAGGGCGGCCAGGCCGGTCAGCAGGTCGTCCGCGTCGGACTCCCAGATGGTCAGGTCGGGGTGCAGGTGGGCGTCGAACGCCGGCCGGTCGCCCAGTGACCGGTACATGTCGCTGATGGTGGTGCTGAGTTCGTCGATGCTCATCGGGTCACTTCCGGTGCTCAGATCGGGGGTGGCAGGGCCTCGGCGAGGCGGGCGCGTAGCGGGTCCAGGCCCATCGGCCCGAGCGCCAACGCGGTGTGGTGGAACCGTTTGCGGTCGAATGCGGCGCCGGCGCGGCGTTCGGCGTCGCGGCGGGTCTGCTGCCACAGCCGGGCGCCGACCTTGAACGCCAGGGCCTGCGCCGGCCAGCCGAGGTACCTGTCGACCTCGAAGCGGGCGGTGGCGGCGTCCAGCCCGGCGACCCGGGTGAGCAGTTCCACGGCCACGGCCGGGGTCCAACGGTCGGCGTCGGTGAAGCCGGTGCCGGCCGGGATCGGCAGGTCGAGGTGCAGGCCGAGGTCGATGACGACGCGGGCGGCCCGCCACATCTGCCCGTCGAGCATGCCGAGGCGTTCGCCGGGGCCGGCGTAGAGGCCGATCTCGTCGGCGAGACGTTCGGCGTAGTGGGCCCAGCCTTCGGCGTACCCGTGCACGTGGCACAGGTGCCGCTGCCAGGGGTGCAGCTCGGCGGTGGTCAGGGTGACGGCGTGTTGCAGGTGGTGACCGGGCAGCCCTTCGTGGCAGAGCGTCCCGACGTGCCGCCACACCGGCACGCTCGACTCCCCCGGCGGCACCGACCACCAGATCCCGCCCGGGCGGGTCAGGTTCGCGTCCGGCGGGGTGTAGTACATGACGCCGGAGGCGGCCGGGCTGATCCGGCACTCGACGTGGCGGGTGGCCGCCGGGATGTCGAAGTGGACGCCGTCGAGTTGGTCGGTGAGCAGGGCGGTGCGTTTGCGCAGCCACTGTTCCAGGGCGGGACCGACCGGCACCCTCCCGGCGGGGTCGGCGTCCAGCGCGGCCCGGGCGCTCGCCGGGTCCGGGTGGCCGCAGTCGGCCGCCGCGGCGTGCAGTTCGGCGTCGGTACGGGCCAGCTCCGCCCAGCCGTACGCGTACAGCTCGTCGAGGTCGACGTCGGCGCCGAGGAAGGCGCGGGAGGTGACCTCGTACAGTTCGCGTCCGACACCGTCCACCTCGGAGGCGGCGGGTGCCAGTTCGGTGCGCAGGAACGTGGCGAACGCGTCGGTGGCGGCGGTGGCGCGCCGGGCCCCTTCGGTCAGCCGGTCGGCGAGCGGGCCACCGGGACAGCCGGCGACGAGCCGGCCGTAGAAGTCGCCGGCGGTCCAGCTCCGGCACTGCTCGGCGACGACGAGCACCTGCCGCCGGGCGACCAGGTGGCCGCGCTGCGCGGATCGGCGCAGCGTCGCGGCGTACTGGTCGAGGGTGTCGGGCAGCCGGTGCAGGTGCTCGGCGACGGCGGCCCAGTCGTCGGCGGTCTGCCGGGGCAGGTTGTCGAAGACCTGCCGGGCCAGGTGGACCGGGGTGGCCAGCGGGGCGAGCAGCCGGGTGGTGAACCCGGCGTCGTACAGCGCGACCTCGCTGGCCAGCCGCTCGGCCAGGGCACCGGCGAGGGCACGCTGCGCCGGGCCGTCGGCGGTGGCCGAGGTGACCGCGGCGGCGGTCTGCCGGGCCAGGTCCGCGCGGGCGTCGAACGTCTCCGGGGACAGGTCCGCCAGCTGCGAGTCGGGGGTACGCCCGGCCGCCTCGGCGGCCTGCGGGTCGAGGTCGGCGAGCGCGGCGAGGTAGTCGTCGGCGACCCTGATCACGGTCATCGTCGGGCCCGGGTGCGGCCGTGGTCGTCGCGGTAGACGACGCCGCCCTTCATCACCACGTGCAGGGTCCGCAGGGCGGAGACCGACCGGGTCGGGTCGTCGCGCAGCACCAGCAGGTCGGCGTGCTTGCCGGCGGTGATGCTGCCCAGCCTGTCGTCGGCGTCGAGCCACTCGGCAGGGCGGATGGTGGCGGCCTTCAGCGCGTCGGCGACGGGCATCCCGGCGTCCACCATGAACTCCAGCTCCCGCACGGTGGCGGTGGTCTCGTCGTAGCCGGCGTGCGGCGGCATGTCGCTGCCCAACGCGATCGGCACGCCGTTGCGGATGGCGTGCTGCAGGCTCTCCCAGTGTCGGGGACCGGCGCCGAGGGCGCGTTCCATCAGCCAGCCGGGCACCCCGGAGTCGCGGAAGAACTGTTCGCAGCGGCTGACCACGATGGTCGGGACGTACCAGACGCCCCGTTCGGCCATCAGCCGGGTGACCTCGTCGGTCAGCTCGTAGCCGTGCTCGACGCAGTCCAGACCCAGCTCCACCGCCCGGCGTACGGTGTCGGCCGGTCCGGCGTGCGCGGTGACCTTGCGTCCCCAGTCGTGGGCGACCCGGATGACGGCGGCCATCTCGTCGTCGAGCAGCTGCGGGGTGTCGATCGCCTCGTACTGGCCGGCGATGCCGCCGGAGATGCACACCTTGATCAGGTCGGCGCCGGCCCGGATCTGGGCCCGGGTGAGCTGCCGGAACCCGTCCGCGCCGTCGGCTTCCAGGGCGTCGGCCTCCCAGCCGTGGCCCCCGGTGCAGCACAGCGCGTGCCCAGCGGTGAAGATCCGGGGTCCGTCCACCGCGCCGGCCTCGATGCCCTTGCGCAGCGCGAAGTCGGCGTAGCGGCCCTCGCCGACCAGCCGGGCGGTGGTGACCCCGGCGTGCAGGGTGCGCCGGGCCGAGTCGGCCATCAGCAGCACCAGTTCGGCCAGGTTGGACCGGTGCACCTCGTCGGCAAGGTGGCCGGGCAGGCCGAGGGAGAGGTGCACGTGCATGTTTGTCAGTCCGGGCATCACCACGTCGCCGCCCAGGTCGACCACCGGGACGTCACCGGCCTCGGCGAGCACGTCGTCGACCGGCCCGACGGCGCGGATCATGCCGTCGGCGCCGATCCAGATGCCCTGGTCGGCCTGGAGGTGGTCGGTGACGCCGTCGTAGAGGGAGAGGTTGACCAGGACCTGTTCGGTGGCGCGATGCATGTCGACGTCCTCAGTGGGAGGCCACGGCGGCCGAGGCCGTGGCGGGGTCGTTGAGCCAGCAGGCGGCGCTGCGTCCGCCGAGGTCGAGGGTGGGTGGCTGGTCGCCGCAGGGGGCGAAGGCGTGGGCGCAGCGGGGCCGGAACCGGCAGCCGGTGGGGGCGTTGGCCGGGTCGGGCACCTCCCCGGCGAGGGTGGCGGGCAGCCGTGGGGTGGGGCCGATCTGCGGTACCGCGTCGATGAGCGCCCGGGTGTACGGGTGGCGCGGGTCGCGCCACAGCTCGCGGGTGGGTGCGGTCTCCACGATCCGGCCCAGGTACATCACGGCGGTGACGTCGGCGATCTCGTGGACC
The DNA here is from genome assembly GCF_002879555.1 of Verrucosispora sp. ts21. NCBI lineage: Bacteria > Bacillati > Actinomycetota > Actinomycetes > Micromonosporales > Micromonosporaceae > Micromonospora > Verrucosispora sp. ts21. Next base: position 53,916 of record NZ_PNOZ01000006.1, read on the forward strand.
AGGGCGAGGTCGTGGGAGATGAACAGCATGCCCATGTCGAGTTCCCGGACCAGCCCGACGAGCAGGTTGACCACCTGGGCCTGCGAGGAGGCGTCCAGAGCGGTGACCGGCTCGTCCGCGATGATCATGCGGGGTTGCGGGGCGAGGGCGCGGGCGATGGCCAGCCGCTGCCGTTGACCGCCGGAGAACTGGTGCGGGTAACGGTCGGCGGCCTCGGCGGGCATGCCGACCCGGTCGAGCAGTTCGACCACCCGGGCGCTACGGGCCGCGCCGGTGACCGTCGCCGGTACGCCGTCGAGCAGTTGGGCGCCGATGGTGCGCCGGGGGTTGAGCGATGCGTACGGGTTCTGGAAGACCATCTGCAGACCGATCTCGGTCTCCGGTCGACGTCGCCAGCCCAGCGGGGTGATCGGGCGGCCGGCGAAGCTGACCTCACCGGCGCTCGGCGGGGTCAGTCCGACGGCGACCCGGGCCAGCGAGGACTTGCCGCAGCCGGACTCGCCGACCAGGCCGACGATCTGGCCGGGTGCCACGTCCAGGCTGACCCCGGCGACCGCGCGGACCCGACCGTTGCCCCGGGAGCGGTACTCGACCTGCACGTCGCTGATCCGCAGCAGACTGCTCATCGGGCTGCCACCTCCAGGTGTGGACGGACCACGCAGGCCACCGACCGGTGCTCACCGGCCGGGGTCAGCGGCGGCGGGCTGGTGCCGCAGGCCGGTTCGGCGTACCCGCAGCGGGGTTGGAACGGGCAGCCCGGCGGCGCCTGGCCCGGCGCCGGTGGGCCGCCGGGGATCGGCCGCAGCGTGCCGACGGCCTGGGTGCCGTGCGGGCGGGCGCCGAGCAGCGCGGCGGTGTACGGGTGGGTGGGTGCGGTGAGCAGTTCCCCGGTCGGTCCGGTCTCCACCACCCGCCCGGCGTAGAACACGTAGCCCCGGGTGGTCAACGCGCTGAGCACGCCGAGGTCGTGGGTGATGAACGCGACGGCCAGGCCGGTCTCGGCGCGCAACCGGTCCAGCAGGGCGAGGATGCCGGCCTGCACGGTGACGTCGAGGGCGGTGGTGGGTTCGTCGGCGATCAGCAGCCGGGGGCGGGCGGCCAGGGCGATGGCGATGGCCGCGCGTTGACGCATGCCGCCGGAGAACTGGTGCGGGTAGGAGCGCAGGGCCCGTTCCGGGTCGGGGATGCGGACCTGGTCGAGCAGTTCCACCGCCCGCCGGTTCGCGGCCCGACGGTCCATCCGCAGGTGCACCCGCATGTGTTCGGTGAGTTGGCGGCCGATGGTGAGCATCGGGTGCAGGGCGGCGGTGGGGTCCTGGAAGACCATGGCGATGCCGGCGCCCCGGACCCGCTGCCAGCCGCGCTGGTCCAGGCCGAGCAGGTCGGTGCCGGCGAACCGGGCCGATCCACTCACGGTGGCGCCGGGTGGCAGCAGGCCGAGCAGGGTCTGCGCGGTGAGGCTCTTGCCGCAGCCGCTCTCCCCCGCGATGCCTACCAGTTCACCCTCGTCCACGGTCAGCGACACGTCGTGCAGGATCGGCAGCGGGCCGCGCGGGCCGGGCAGGGTGACGGCGAGGGAGTCGACGTCGAGCAGCGGTGCCATCTCTAACGTCCCTTCGCGTAGCGGGGGTCGAGCCGGTCGCGCAGCGCGTCGCCGAGCACGTTGAACGCCATCACGACGGTGAGGATGGCCAGGCCGGGGAAGACGCTGACCCACCACATCGACAGGTCCTGGGAGCCGAGGGCGACCATCGAGCCCCATTCGGCGGCCGGTGGGCGGGGACCCAGGCCGAGGAAGGAGAGCGCGGCCAGCAGCAGCACCGCGTTGCCGAGTTCCAGGGTGGCCAGCACGATCGCCGGGCCGATGCTGTTGGGCAGCACGTCGCGGCGCAGCGCCTTGACCGGTCCGACGCCGAGCAGCCGGGCGGCGTTGAGGTAGTCGTCGCCGCGCATGCTGATCACGGCGCTGCGGATGACCCGGGCGTAGACCGGCCAGGAGACGATGACCAGCGCGAGGACGGCGTTGCGGGTGTTCGGGCCGAACGCGGCGGTGACCGCCATCGCGAGGATGATCTGCGGGAAGGCGAACACCAGGTCGGTCAGGCGCATCAGCGCCTCGTCGGCGAGCCGGCCGAGGTAGCCGGCGAGCAGTCCGAGCAGTCCACCGACCAGCAGGGCGAGCGAGACGATGGCCAGGGCCAGGGGGATGGACAGCCGGGCGCCGTGGATGACCCGGCTGAGGATGTCCCGGCCGAGGGAGTCGGTGCCGAACCAGTGCGCCGCCGACGGCGACGCGTACGCGTCAGGGCTCTGGGCGAGCGGGTCGTAGGGGGCGATCAGTGGGGCGAAGATGGCCACCAGCAGCCAGCCGCCGAGGATGACCAGGGCCGCCAGGGTGACCGGCTGCCGCCAGACCGGCCGGGTGCTGCCACCGCGTAGCCGGCCGAGCCAGCGGCGTCGGCTCAGCGCCCGGTCGACCTTCGGGTCCGGTGCCACCGGATCGGGTGCGATCGTGGTCATGACAGGCGGATCCTCGGGTCGATGAGCCCGTACAGCAGGTCGACGGTCAGGTTGACCAGCGTGTAGACGAGCGCCACGAAGAGGCTGACGCCGAGGATCGACGGCAGGTCCAGCGCGGTGGCGCTGCGGTAGGCGTACTGGCCGAGGCCGGGCCAGCCGAAGATGCTCTCCACCAGCACCGTGCCGGACAGCAGCGAGGCGAAGGCCAGGCCGGAGACGGTGACCACCGGGACCAGGCCGGCCCGCAGCAGGTGCCGGCGCAGCACCACCCGGGCCGGCAGACCCTTGGCGTACGCGGCGCGGATGTAGTCCTGCTGGAGCACTTCCAGCATGGCGGAGCGGACGAAGCGCACCAGCAGCGCCACGGTCAGCGAGGTCAGCACCAGCACCGGCAGGACCAGGTGCTGGGCGGCGTCCCAGGCGACATCCCACTGCCCGGCCAGCGCCGCGTCGACGGTGTACATGCCGGTGACCGTGGGCGGTGGGCTGAAGGCGGTGGAGAGCCGACCGCCGCTGGGAGCCAGGCCGAGTTTGTAGAAGAAGACGTAGAGCACGACGAGCGACAGCCAGAACGGCGGGGTGGACAGGCCCAGCAGGGCGCCGACGCGGACCAGCTGGTCGGTGAACCGGCCGTTGCGGACCGCGGCGAGCATGCCGATGCCGGTGCCGATCAGCAACGCCAGCACCATGGTGGGGATGGCCAGTTCCATTGTCGCCGGCACGTACCGGACCAGGTCGTCCAGGACAGAGCGGCCGGTCTGCTGGGAGATGCCCAGGTCGCCGGTGAGCAGGTTGCCCAGGTACTGGAAGTACTGCGCCCAGAGCGGCTGGTCCAGGCCCCACTTCTCCCGGAAGGCGGCCACCGTGGCCGGGTCGTTGAGCGCCTGGTCCGACAGGTTCGCCGTGACCGGGTCGCCGGGGACCACGTTTACCAGCGCGAACGTCACCACGGTGACGCCCAGCAGCAGACCGGCGGTGATCGTCAGCCGCTTGGCCAGGAAGACCAGCAACGGATGCGCGCGGCGCGGCCGGGGCCGGGACGCGGTCGTGGTGACCGCGCCCGGCTCCCCGTCGTGAACTGTCGTCATCTGTGCTGCCGGCTACTTCCGGCCGACCGCGGCGACGTCGACCTGCCAGCCGGCGGCGGTGTAGTCCGCGCCGGTCAGGTCGGCGGTCGCCACCACCGTGGAGGAGTTGCTGGCCAGCACGATGTACGGCGAGGACTGGTTCATCAGTCGCTGCCACTCCTGCATCGCGGTGGCCCGGGCGGCCAGGTCGAGGGTCTCGGTGACCTTCTTGCCGGCGGCCACGACCGCCGCGTCGGCCCGGTCCACGGTCCAGCCGGAGCGCAGCGCGGTCGGCTGTCCGGGGGCCATGTTGTTGATCAGCGAGTCGGCGACCGGGTAGTTCAGGCTCTGCGGGGTGAAGCCCATCGCCATCTTCCCGCCGCGCATCTCGTCCAGGAAGGTGGTCAGCGGCTGCGGGTTCAGCTCCAGGGTGATGCCGGCCTCGGCGACGTCGCCCTGCACCTTGGTGGCCACGGTGCCGAGGTCCACGCCCTTGTAGGTGATGGCCGGGTAGCTGAACTTGACCTTGGGGTTGGTCAGGCCCGCCTCGGCGAGCAGCGCCTTGGCCTTGGCCACGTCGCGGGTCGACGCCTCGCCCTCGGGCAGCGCGCCGGGGAAGGCGGGGGCGACCAGACCGGCGCCCGGTGCGGCGCCCTGCCCGTAGAGGGCGGCGATGCCCTGGTAGTCGATGGCGGCCCGCAGCGCCTGGTTGAACTTCACGTCGGCGGTCACCGCGGAGACGGCCGGGTCGGCGTTGAGGAACAGGAAGTAGACGGTGTCCTGCACGCCGGAGGTCTGCAGGGTGCTCGGCATGCCTTCGAGCAGCTTGCCGGAGATGTCCAGCGAGATCTCGTTGGCCTCGGCGCGCTGCATGGTCAGCTTCTGGGTCTGCACGTCCATGTTGCGCAGCACGACCCGGTCGAACTTCGGCTTGTCGCCCCAGTAGTCGGGGTTGGCCTCCAGCACCACCTGGGACTCCGGCTCGTACGACTTGAGCACGTACGGGCCGCTGCCGATGGAGTTGGTGTCGAGGTACTGCTGGGCGGTGTCGCCCTGGGCGGCGTCCTCGCCGTCCTTGGCGCCGTTCTCCTGGGCGACCTTGGAGTTGATCACGGCGGTGGAGGGCATGGAGAGCACCACCGGGACGTTGGGGTTGGCCGTCGCCGAGGTGACCACGACTGTGCTGTCGTCGGTCTTGCTGACGCTCAACTCGCTGACGGTGACCGCCGGGCTGGCCTTGATGTTCTTCAGCCGGTTGAGCGAGAAGACCACGTCGTCGGCGGTGAGCGGGCTGCCGTCGGAGAACTTCACACCCTGCCGCAGCTTGAAGGTGAAGGTCTTGGCGTCCGGCGAGACCTCGTACGACTCGGCCAGCGCGGGGACCGGCTTGCTCACGTCCGAGCCCTCGAAGGTGAGCAGGGTGTCGTAGAGGGCGTGCACCGCGGTCAGGCCGGTCGCCTCGTAGACGCGGCCGGGGTCGAGGGTCTTGAGCACGAACGAGGTGTTGACGGTGAGCGTGGTGGCGCCGCTGCCACCGCTCGCGTTTCCGCCGCCACCGCCGGCCGTGCAGGCGGCGGTGGAGATGATGGCCAGCGCCGTCAGAGCGGACGCTCCGACGCGAAGCCGGCGGGGGGACACCGACATTGCTGTTCCTACCTTCGTATGGGCGGTCCGCTTCCGCGTGGGCCGCGGGTTGTCGACGACCTGGGACGTGAACGCCGGTGTCTCCGGTCGCGATGTCTCGGGTTTTCAGGGGCGGCATTTCAGGGTTGGATGTAGCCCGGACTTGCTTCGTCCGGTTCATGCCTGGACGCGACGTGTCTACCAGTACCAAACAACGCCACAACTTGTTTGACCACCCTAAACAGGGCCGTGTAGCTTGGTCAAACAATTTCAGTCACACTGTTATCGGATCGAGGTTTAGATGCTCGGTGATCGGCTCCGCGATCTTCGGCAGCAGCACTCCATGACGCTGCGCCAGCTCGCCACAGCCGCCGACGTGTCCCCCGCGCTGCTCAGCCAGATCGAGAACGGCGCGACCGATCCGAGCCTGTCCACGCTGCGCAAACTGGCCCAGGTCTTCGACACCTCGATCGCCGAGCTGTTCTCCGAACCCGAGGCGCCCGCGGTGCATCTGAGTCGCGCCGGCAACCGCAGCCGACTGACCGCACCCCCCGGCCAGATCACCTACGAACGGCTCACCCCCGGGCGGGGCGACCTGGAGGTGCTGCAGGCCCACCTCGCGCCCGGCGACGCCAGCTCGGCCGAGCCCTGGGCCCACCCGTCGACCGAATGCGCCATCGTCATCACCGGCGAGGTCGTCGCCGAGATCGGCGGCGAGAAGCACGTGCTGGCCGCCGGCGAGGCGGTCACCTTCGACTCCCGGCTGGCCCACCTCTACCGCAACGCCAGCGACGAACCGGCCCACCTGATCATCGCGGTCACCCCACCCACCCCCTGAACACCAGGGGTACGCGTGGGCCACCGGGCCGCCTAGCATCGGTGCACATGACCGATTCCGCCACCTTCGGCAACCCCGTCGTGCCCGGCTTCCACCCCGATCCCAGCGTGTGCCGGGTGGGCGAGGACTACTACCTGGTCTGTTCCAGCTTCGAGTACTTCCCCGGCGTACCGATCTTCCACAGTCGGGACCTGGTGAACTGGCGGCAGATCGGCAACGTGCTCGACCGCCCCAGCCAACTCGAACTGCCGCCGGACACGCACGCCTCCGCCGGCATCTACGCCCCGACCATCCGCCACCACGACGGCCGCTTCTACATGGTCACCACAAACGTCACCACCGGCCGCCACCTGCTGGTCACCGCCACCGACCCGGCCGGCCCGTGGTCGGAACCGGTCCACCTCGACGTGCCGCACATCGACCCGTCGCTGACCTGGGACGACAACGGGGACTGCTGGTTGACCGTGTCGGGGGTCGAGTCGTACCGGATCGATCCGGAGACCGGCACGGTGCTGGAGGGGCCGGTGCCGATGTGGTCGGGCACCGGCGGGCAGTACCCGGAGGCCCCGCACCTGTACCGGATCGGCGACTGGTGGTACCTGCTGGTTTCCGAGGGCGGCACGCACACCGGGCACGCCGTCTCGATCGCCCGGTCGCGCAGCATCCGGGGCCCGTTCGAGCCCGGCCCGGTCAACCCGTTCCTGACCCACCGCAGCACCGACCGGCTGGTGCAGGCCACCGGCCATGCCGACCTGGTGCAGGCCACCGACGGCAGTTGGTGGATGGTGCTGCTGGGCATCCGGGCCAAGGGCCAGTGGCCGCCGTACCACGTGCTCGGCCGGGAGACGTTCCTGGTGCCGGTGCGCTGGGAGGACGGCTGGCCGGTGGTGGACCCGGTCGAGGAGACGATGACCGCGCCGGCCGGCAGCCCGCCCGCCCTCGCCGCGGCACGCGACCCGGGCTCCTACCGGGACGACTTCGACGCCACCGACGCGCTCGCGCCGGAGTGGATCTCGCTGCGGGAGCGGCCGAAGGACAGCTGGTCGTTGACCGAGCGGCCCGGCTGGCTCACCCTGCACGCGGCCGGCACGACCCTGGACCGCTCCGGCGCCACCATGGTCGCCCGCCGGCAGCAGCACCACGACTGCCGGGCCGGCGTGCACGTCGACCCCGGCGCGGGACGGGCCGGGCTGACGTTGCGCATCGACGAGGCGCACCACTACGACATCGAGGTCGCCGACGGGCTGGTGCAGGTGATCGGCCGCGTCGGGCCGTTCCGGCAGGTCTTCGGCGAGCTGTCGGTGCCGGCCGGCCCGGTCACCCTGACCATCACCACCCGCACCGACGACCTGCTGCCGCCGACGGTGACCGCCGCCGACCAGGTGACGGCCCCCGGCGCCCCCTTCGGCGTACGCCCCGCCGCCTGCGACACGGTCAGCTTCGAGGTGCTGACCGACGACGGGCCGGTGGTGCTGGCCGAACTCGACGGACGGTACCTGTCCACCGAGGTCGCCGCCGGTTTCACCGGCCGGGTGTTCGGCCTCTACGTCACCGAGGGCAGCGCGGCCTTCGACTGGTTCGACTACCGCCCGAGCGCCCGCCCCTGACCGGCCACCTGTTCGCGGGCGTCCGACTCCGGGGTGCCGGACGAACGCCCGCGGCGCGCCGAGGGCTGGACGTGCTGCTCGGTGTCGCCGGTGGCCGAACGTGGGTTCGGCGGCGCGACCTTGGGCGGCGCAGATGCGGTGCGGCGTCAACTGTCGGTGGCGGTCGACTGCGCCGGCCAGAAGGGCCATTCCTCGAAGGAGGCGCATCGCCCGTCCGCGGCGAACCGCATGATCCACAGATCGCGGTACTCCTGGTCGACGGGATCGCCGTAGCGGACCTCCAGCCGCGCCACCGCGGTGTCACCCTCGACCGCGACCACCTCGCTGGTCATCTGGAACGCCTCGTCCGGACCGTCCCGCTCGGCTTCCCACATCCGGGCTATCGCCGGCAGACCGACCACCGGCTCCCGGTACGGCCCCTGCCGGTAGCTCGCCTGCTCGGTGAAGATCGTGGCGAGCGCCTCCGTGCCCGGCGTCCGCCAGGCCTGCTCGTAGGCCGCGATCCAGCCGGTCACCTGTTCCCTGTCCATGGGTGTCAGCTTGCCATTCGACCGAGTGCGCACCGGTGGCGTTCTACGGCCACGGCCCAGTTGACGGCGACCGATTCCAGGGGCTCGGCCACCGGCCGGCCATATGCGATCATCACTGCCATGGGAGGACGCCGCGACCGGCTGGACCCGGCTGAGCGACGGCTCCAGTCAGCGTTTTTCCGAGGTGAGGAACTTGACCTCAAGGATGCCGTAGTTCGCGCCGATGTCGTCGCCGATCTTGTGACGCGTGCGGTCGACCGGGCCGCGTCCCCCCGGGCAGCGTTACGGCTGCGTAACGCCAGGATCGTGGGCCGCCTTGACGTCCGGCAGGCCGATGTCGGCGTACCGGTGTTCCTCGTCGGTGTGACGATCACCGACGTTCTGGACCTCACCAACGCCTGCACCGCAGGCATCACCCTGATCGAATGCGTGCTGCCGGGCTTTCATGCCCGGCTCTTGGAAGTCCGTGGTGACCTCAACCTGACCAGATGCCGCATCACCGGCCCTGCCGACCTGCGCGATGCGCGAATCGGTGGGTCCCTGACGCTCGACGGCGCCACGTTGGGCGATTCAGGGACGCCGGACGACGCGCTTGCCGCTGCGCGGATGACCGTGAGCGGCGATCTCAGCGGCAGGTCCGGATTCGTCGCGTACGGCAGAGTCTGGCTCTCTGCCGCGACCATCGGCGGTGACGTGCTGTTCACCGGCGCCACCGTGCATAGTTCGCGCGGACCGGCCATCGACGCCAATCGTCTGACCATCGCCGGCAGCTTCTCCGCCCGGTACGGATTCACTGCCGAAGGCGGCATCATCCTGGTCCACGCGCAGATCGGCAACCAACTGAACTTCACCGAGGCGCGGATCAGCACCACGGGTATCTGGGCGTTGCACCTCGGCGGCGCCCGGGTTGCGACTCTCTGGCTGACCTTCGCAGCCCCGCCAGTCGGCCGGGTACGTCTCAGCGGCCTCCAGGCCGACTCGATCTTCGACAATCCGGCGACCTGGCCGGCAGAACTCGACCTGGTCGGATGCAGCTACCGGCTGCTGCTCGCACGCTCGCCCGCGCCCCGTGGGTCGCCGTTGCCACCGCAGTCGGTCACTGTCGGGCAGCGTCTGGACTGGCTGCGCCGCAGCCCCGACGGCTACGCACCGCAGCCTTACGAGCAACTGGCCGCCCACTACCGGCAGAACGGCCAGGACCAGGAAGCCCGACGGGTGCTCCTGGAGAAACAGCGCCAACGTAGGGCAACCCTGAACCGTCCGAAGCGGATCTTCGGGTACCTCCTCGACGGTGTTGTCGGCTACGGCTACCGGCCCTGGCTCGCCGGTGTCTGGCTCACCGCATTCTGGGCTCTCGGAACGCTGACGTTCACGGTCCAGCCATCGGCTCCCCGCTCCGACGCGGCGCCTGAGCGCAACCCGGCACTACAGTCACTCGATCTCCTCCTGCCGATCATCAACCTCGGGCACGACGGGGCATGGCGCGCCGCCGGTGCCAGCCAGTACATCTCGGCGCTGCTCGTGCTCGTCGGGTGGATGCTCACCACCGCAGTCGTTGCCGGACTCACCCGTCTGCTCAACCGATGACCTCGCGTGCGTGTCAGTCGCGTAGCGCTGGTTGATCGACGCCGTTTCGGCGTAATGGCGGTGTCAGGTGGGGTGGATTGCCGCCGTATCGCCGAAAATGCGACGAGTACGCGACGAGCCGTCGGCCGTGCGGGAGAACCCGCACGGCCGACGGCCGGTGGTGGTGTGAATCAGCCAGCGGTGCAGGACACGATCTGCGGTCGGGCCCCGGAGTTGCCGTTCATCATGGTGGTGAAGCCGAACGTGTTGCCGCTGCCGTTGGAGCGCATCGTCATCACGTTGCCGCTGCCGTCCCAGGTGGGGTTACCGCTCCAGGTGGCGGAGATCCGCTGCGGCGGGGTGATGTTGACGACCACCGACCAGGTGTTGGCGCCGCTGACGTTCACCGAGGTGTTGTAGCGGTCGCCCCAGACCTGACCGGGCGAGATCGTCGCGGTGCAGCCGCCGGGGTTGGTGGGCGGCGGGGTGGTGCCGGGCGGCGGAGTGGTGCCGGGCGGCGGGGTGGTCGGGTCGCCGCCGCCGGGCGCGGCGCTGTTCAGCGCGTTGAGCACGGCGTTGTAGGCGGCCTTCTTGTTGCCGCCACCGTCGAACAGCAGCGGGCTCTCGTTGGAGCGCCACGAGTCGGAGTCACGGATGCCCCAGACGGTGATGCCCTTGCAGCGCGGGACGGCGAGGCAGTCGTTCACCGTGTTGCGGTAGGCGTCGCTCGGCGCGTTGCGGATGTCCAGCTCGGTGATGTGCACGTCGACGCCGAGGGCGGCGAAGCTGGACAGCGTGGTGCGGTAGTTGCTCGGGTAGTTCGAGCCACCGGTGAAGTGCGACTGGAGACCGACGCAGTCGATCGGGACGCCGCGCTGCTTGAAGTCCTGGACCATCCGGTAGACGGCCTGGGTCTTGGCGTCGTTCCAGTTGTCGATGTTGTAGTCGTTGTAACACAGCTGCGCGTTCGGGTCGGCGGTGCGCGCGGCGCGGAAGGCCGCCTCGATCCAGTCGCTGCCGGTGCGCTCCAGGTTGGAGTTACGGCGAGCGCCGCTGCCGCCGTCCTCGAACGCCTCGTTCACCACGTCCCACCAGGCGATCTGGCCACGGTAGTGGGTGGCGACCTGGGTCACGTGGTTGAGCATGGCGTTACGCAACTGCTGGCCGGACATGTTGCGCATCCAGTCCGGCTGCTGCGAGTGCCAGGCCAGGGTGTGGCCCCGGACCTGCATGTTGCGGCTGCGGGCGTGCTGGACGAGCCGGTCGCCGTTGCCCCAGTTGAACTGCCCCTGCTGCGGCTGGAGCGCGTCGATCTTCATTTCGTTCTCGGCGGTGACCTGGTTGAACTCGCGGTTCAGGATGTTCGTGTACGCCGAGTCGTTGAGCCGGTTCACCGCGACCGCGGTGCCGAAGTAACGTCCGCTCTGCGCTGCCGCGGCACCGAGGGTGGTCTCGGCGGCGCTGGCGTTGCCGGGCAGCACCACAGCGCCGGCCGCTGCCATCAGACCCGCGGCAGTCAGCGCCAGGGCCGCCCGCAGCCGCCTCGGCCGTCCGGGTGCTCGGGAGGAATCCTTGCTCATCTGATGCTCCTTCCGGGTCCGGTGGCCCGAGGGTGGGCAGCATGAATCCGGACTCGCGGGATAGGGACGATGCCCGCGATTCCCTGACAAAGGGATCGCATCGGCCTTACTGGTCGGAAGTATTTCAGCGTGGTTTCACGCTCGTCAATGAGTTCCGGAACTTTTTCGGAAGTTTCGATGCTGCCGACACCGCACGGAAACGCTTGATCACGAGGCTGGCGACGCCCGAAGAACCAGGTGGTGCCCGCTCAGCGCCACGATCAGCCGGATGCGGCGGCGGAGTGCAGACAGGGGGCCGCCGGTCGCGTCGGCCGGCGAGAGCGCCGACCGTACAGCCGAAGATCCGGAAGGCACGGGTGATCGTTTCCGACCTTCAGGACTTGAGCGACACCGACAGCGCCGCCGACCGGTCGAGCAGCGCGGCCAACTGATCGAGCACCACGACCCGTACGCATGGTCACCGAAGCCCCTTCCGGGACACCCGGAGGCAATCGACCTCGGCGAATGGCGATCGCCCGGCCCGACCGCCGGCGAGGGCGAGCCGTCGCATTGGCGACCATGTGATCAGCATTGACCGGTTTCGATGCGTAGGTTTACTATTCCGAAATCGTTCCCGCAAGTTGACCGGAAGTTCCGGCTGTGTTCGGCCGCTCGTCGCTCGCGTGTGGCACGCCGCGCGGACGGTGCCAGGCCGGCGCGGCAGCGACCCAGGAGGACGGAGAAGATGCCGCAGCTCGTCCTGTTCGCGATCGACATCTGCGCGGTGGTGTTGCTCGTCTTCGGGCTCTACTTTCCACGCCACCGTCGCCGCGATCTCGTCGTCGCCTATCTGGGTGTCAACGTCGGTGTTCTCGCCGTGGCCAGCGCACTGAGCGCCAGCAATGTCGGCGCCGGGCTCGGACTGGGACTGGCGCTGTTCGGCGTACTGTCGATCATCCGGCTGCGGTCGACGGAGCTCGACCAGCACGAGGTGGCCTACTACTTCTCCGCGCTGGCCCTGGGCATCCTCGGCGCGCTGAGCACCACCTCGGTCTGGCTCAGTGGCGGACTGATGGCGCTGATCCTCGTGGTGATGTTCCTCGGCGACCATCCGCGGCTGCTGCGCAGCTACCGGCACCAGATCATCGTGCTCGACTCCGCCGTCACCGACCAGGTCGCCCTCGTCGCCCACCTGGAGCAACTGCTCGGCGCCCGGGTGCACACCGCCACCGTGCAACGACTCGACCTGGTCAACGAGACCACCCTGGTCGACGTGCGGTACTCGGTGCGGGGTCGGGGTGGCGCACCGGTGGCGGCGGGCAGGCCGGCGCAGGCGGGAGCGGCTCGATGACCCCGATCACCGCGCCGTGGACCGAACTCGCGCCGGTCGGGCTGACCGAACTCGTCGACCGGGCCGCCCTGCAGACCCGCGTCGACCGCAAGTACGTCGTACCCCTCGACGAACTGCCGGAACTGCTGGCACAGCTGTCCCCGTACGCCCGGGTGCTGGACATCGACGGTGTGCGCGCCTTCCGGTACGAGTCGGTGTACTTCGACACCCCACGGCTGGCCAGCTACCACTGCGCGGCGTACCGGCGACGCCGGCGGTTCAAGGTCCGCACCCGCAGCTACCTGGACTCCGCGCAGTGCTGGCTCGAAGTCAAGATCAGTGGGGCGCGGGGCAGCCTCACCAAGCACCGGCTGCCCTACCGGCCACAGGATCGGGCGACCGTGCAACCCGGTCGCACCTTCGTGCAGGAGGCGCTGGAGCGCGAGGCGGTCTGCCCGACGGTCGACAGCACGCTGGATCCGGTGCTCGTCACCACGTACCGGCGGGCGACCCTGCTGCTGCCCGCCACCGCCAGCCGGGTCACCGTCGACACCGACCTGACCTGGCGGTGCGGCGACCGCACGCTGCGCCTGCCCGACCTCGCCGTGGTCGAGACCAAGACCAGCCGGGCCGCCTCGGTGGCCGACCGGCTGCTGTGGCAGCGGGGCACGCGGCCGGTACGCATCTCCAAGTACGCCACCGGGTTGGCCGCCCTGCGCCCGGAACTGCCGGACTCGCCGTGGCGGCGCACGCTGCGCCGGCATTTCCGCGACAGCACACCCTCGACGGGCACCACACCGTCCACCATCGCTCGATCCGTCCAGGAGGCATCGTGCGTCTGACCGTCCGCAGTACCCGCCTCGTCACCCCGGCACGAGCCGTCGGCATCGTCACCGCTGCCGTGCTCGTCGCCGGACTGCTCCTGCCGGCATCGCCGCCGGCCGGGGCCGAACCCGCCACCGCACCGATCGGCAACAGCCCGGCCGTCGACACCGGCGTCAACGCCGCCGCCGACGACCTGACAGGCGACATCACCTTCTCCGTACCCAGCGGCACCTTCGCCGGCGAGGTCACGGTGTCGCTGGGCACCACCGTCAGCGACGCCCAGATCCGCTACACCACCGACGGTCGGCTGCCCACCGCCGCGTCGACGGTGTACTCCGGCACACCGCTGCGGCTGACCCGGACCACCCAACTGCGCGCCCAGGCCTTCGTCGGACAGACCGCCACCGGCGCGCCCGGCACCGCCATGTACGTCGCCCGCAACACCACCACCGCCCACGACCTGCCGGTGATCCTGATCGACTCGTACGGGGCCGGGCGTCCCCAGCGGGACTACTTCGACGCCGCCACCATGATCTTCGAGCCCGGTGGGGGCACCACCTCGCTGGCCGCCGCGCCCACCGTGGCGACCCGCGCCGGGTTCCGGCTACGCGGGCAGTCGTCGTCCAGCTTCGACAAGACGCCGTACCGGATCGAGTTCTGGGACAACGACGACGATGACGCCGACTATCCGGTGCTGGGCATGCCGGCCGACTCGGACTGGGTGCTGCGCGGCCCGTTCACCGACAAGGCGCTGATCCGGGAGGCGTTCGTCTACGACCTGGGTCGGGAGATGGGCCTGCCCGCGCCCCGGTACGCCTTCGCGGAGTTCTACCTCAACACCGACGCCGGGCCGGTCGGCGCCGACGACTACATGGGCGTCTACATGATCGTGGAGACGATCAAGAACTCGAAGAACCGCCTCGACCTCAAGCAGTTGCGCGCCGACGACCGGACGCTGCCGAGGATCACCGGCGGCTACATCTTCAAGTTCGAGTGGATGGCCGCCGAGGAGCCGACCCTGCCGTGCACCGGTCCCGCCGCCACCTGCTGGAACTACCTGGAGGTCGCCGACCCGTCCCCGCTGCAACCGGAGCAGCGTGACTGGCTGCGCAACCACATCCAGGAATTCCACAACGTGCTGCGGGCACCGAACTTCGCCGACCCGACGACCGGCTATCGCGCGTACATCGACGTGGACTCCTTCATCGACCAGCTCATCGTCAACGAGCTGAGCCGGGAGATGGACTCCTACGTCCGCAGCGCCTACTTCTACAAGGACCGGGACACCAAGATCTTCGCCGGGCCGCTGTGGGACTACGACCTCAGCTTCGGGGTGGGCGGCTACTTCGCCAACGACCAGACCTCCGGCTGGCAGCACCAGCAGGGCCGACAGCCGCTGGCCAACGACTGGTTCACGCAACTGCTGCGCGACCCGGCCTTCGTCAACCAGGTCCGGCTGCGCTGGCAGACGCTGCGCCGCGGCCCGCTGTCCGACGCGGCGTTGCAGTCCCGCCTCAACGCGCTGAGCACGCCGCTGACCAACGCGGCGCAGCGCAACTTCCAACGTTGGCCCAACCTGAGCACCCGGATGATCGGCCCGTTCATCACCCCGACCGCGCCGACCTGGCAGGGACAGGTGCAGTACCTGCGGGACTGGATGCTGCGCCGCGCCGCCTGGCTGGACTCGACCGCCGGGTGGGGTGGCCCCACCACCACTCCCCCGCCGACCACCCCACCGCCGGGACCCACCACCCCACCGCCGGGGCCGACGACCCCGCCGCCGGGCGGTGACGCCTGCACGGCGACGTACGCGGTGACCAATCAGTGGACCGGCGGCTTCCAGGCCGAGGTACGGGTCACCGCCGGCTCGGCCGCGATCGGCAACTGGACGGTGACCTGGACCTTCGCCAACGGGCAGACGATCAGCCAGGCGTGGAACGCGACAGTCACCAGCCAGGGGTCGGCGGTCACCGCCCGCAACGTCAGCTACAACGGCACCCTGGCCGCGGGGGCCAGCACCACGTTCGGCTTCCTCGGCACATTCGGCAGCACGAACACTGCCCCGACACCGAGCTGCACGGCAAGCTGACCGGGGTGATCCGTTCCTGGCACCGGGCAGCCCGCTCCGGTGCCAGGAACATCCGCTCCGTCCTTGATCAGCTCGACCGGACTCACCCTCGCCGCGCTGCGGCAGCCCCACCTGATCCGGTCGTCGGGACGAGGTCAGCGAGCAGTTGCTCGATGCGGGTCTTGATCTCGTCACGGATCGGCCGCACGGCTTCGACGCCCTTGCCGGCCGGGTCTTCGAGCTTCCAGTCCTCGTAGCGCTTGCCTGGGAAGACGGGGCAGACGTCGCCGCAGCCCATGGTGATGACAACGTCGGAGGCTTCGACGGTGTCGTACTCAAGAAGTTTGGGGGTCTGGTGGGTGATGTCGATGCCGACCTCGCGCATGGCTTCGACGGCGGCGGGGTTGATGGTCTCCGCGGGGGCGGACCCGGCGGAGCGGACCTCGACGGCGTCGCCGGCGAGGTGACGCAGCCAGCCGGCGGCCATCTGGGAGCGGCCGGCGTTGTGCACGCAGACGAACAGGACGCTGGGCTTGTCGTCGGACACGGAGCTTCCTATCGGTGGACTCGTTGACGTAACCGGGTCGGCGGGAAACAGGCGTCGACGCAGGGCGAGGCTGACGTAGACCAGGGCGACCAGCACCGGGACCTCGATGAGCGGGCCGACGACACCGGCGAGGGCCTGGCCGCTGGTGACGCCGAACGTACCGATGGCCACGGCGATGGCGAGTTCGAAGTTGTTGCCGGCGGCGGTGAAAGCGAGGGTGGTGGTGCGTACGTAGTTCAGCCCTATGGCCCGGCCGAGGGCGTAGGAGCCGGCCCACATGACCGCGAAGTAGACCAGCAGCGGCACCGCGATCAACACGACGTCCCAGGGCTGCGAGGTGATGGCGTCGCCCTGCAGAGCGAACAGGATGACGATGGTGAAGAGCAGCCCGTAGAGGGCGACCGGTCCGATCTTCGGCAGGAAGCGGTTCTCGTACCAGGTGCGGCCCTTCGCGCGTTCGCCGAGCCGACGGGTGAGGTAACCGGCGAGCAGCGGGATGCCGAGGAAGATCAGCACGTTGACCGCGATGTCCCACCCGGACACCTGCAACTGCGCGCCGGCCAGGTTGAGCCAGTCCGGCAGCACGGACAGGTAGAACCAGCCGAGCAGACCGAACGCGAGGACCTGGAACACCGAGTTGAGGGCGACGAGGACGGCGGCGGCTTCCCGGTCGCCGCAGGCCAGGTCGTTCCAGATGATGACCATGGCGATGCAGCGGGCAAGACCGACGATGATCAGGCCGGTGCGGTACTCGGCATGCTCGGCGAGGAAGATCCAGGCCAGGGCGAACATGAGAGCCGGGCCGATGATCCAGTTGAGCAGCAGCGAGGACAGCAGCAGTCGGCGATCCCCGGTGACCGAGTCGAGCCGGTCGTAGCGGACCTTGGCCAGCACCGGGTACATCATGATGAGCAGTCCAAGGGCGATCGGCAGCGAGATCCCACCGATCGTGACCGCTTCCAGGGCGGTGTTCAGACCGGGGACGAGCCGGCCGAGCAGCAGGCCGACGGCCATGGCCAGGCCGATCCACAGCGGGAGGAAGCGGTCGAGGCGCGACAGCCGCGCGATGACTGCCGGCGGTACCACGCCGGTCGGGGTGGTCGTCACTGTCAGCAGGCCCGGAAGTTCTCGGAATGGGCGCGGGCCTGCGCGGCGAGGTCGGCCAGGTGCAGCGCCGCACCCTGCAGGACCTCCGGGACGAGTCGGTAGTAGGTGAAGCGTCTGCGTGGCTCGGCGGTCACCACACCGGCCTCGCGCAGCAGCTTGAGGTGTCCGGACACATTGGGCTGCTTGGCCGCGGTGTCCGCGACCAGGTGCGACGTGGTCGCCGGGCCGTCGGCGAGGATCTGCACGATCCGCGCCCGCAACGGATCCGCCAACAACCGCACCACATCAGGATTGGCTGATATCAGTTGCTGCTGATCCGTTTCGGGTCGCACCTGCGGTGGCGCCGGTGCGCCACGGCTCGGCGTGTCGGTGTTGCTGGTCAGCAGGTTGCCGAGCAGGTCAAGGACCTCCCGGCGGACCCAGTAGTAGACCCAGGTGCCCCGGCGTTCACTGTCGACCAGGCCGGACTCACGCAACACCCGCAGATGGTGCGAGATGGTCGCGCCGGTGACGTCGAAGGCCTCGGTCAGCTCGCAGACGCACACCTCCGTGGTGGAGGCGATCAGCGACAGCAACCGCAGCCTGACCGGGTCGCCCAGCGCCTTGAACAGCGGTGCCAGTTCACCGGCAACCGGCGGGGCGAGGGGCTGCACGGCCAGCGGTGGGCAACAGCCCGAGGCGGCATCCAGCACGGGAAGGACCGACATGCATCTAGCTTGACAGTTGTCTAGGCACGATGCAAGGTAGGGACACCAGTTCGACAGAGATCGAGCAACTGATCGATTCCGGATGATGCGTCGCGCGCGAAGCGCGGTCACGACTGCCGGCCGAATCACCCGGCCGCCGAAAGTGACGCGACGCCTAACGACGCGCGTCCGCCCACGTCAACAAGCAGAGGAAGTCGTGATTATGAGCGAGGAGCAGGCCACCGCAGCATGCTGCGGCACCGATGCGGCCGCCGGACAGGCCGACACCGGCTGCGGCCCGGACAAGAATGTCGCGGCGGACGCGGCCTGCTGCGACCCGGTCGGCACATCAGCCGCGCCTGATGTCAGCACGACGACTCCGATGGCCGGGCGGGTCGACGGGCCGTACCCGGTCGTGGTGATCGGCGCCGGGCCAGTGGGGCTGGCCGCGGCGGCACACCTGCACGAACGAGGGCTGCCCTTCACGGTGCTGGAAGCCGGGACCTCGGCCGGAGCCGCCGTGACCGAGTGGGGCCACGTGCAGCTGTTCTCGCCGTGGCGGTACAACGTCGACCACGCCGCCCGGCGGCTGCTGGAAGCCGCCGGCTGGGTCGGCCCCGACCCCGACCTGCTGCCCACCGGCGCGGAGCTGGTCGAGGCGTACCTGCGGCCCCTGGCAACGCTGCCGCAGATCGCCAGGCACGTCCGCTACGACGCCCCGGTCGCGGCGATCGGCCGCGTCGGCGTCGACCGGGTGCGGACCGCCGGCCGTGAGCAGGCGCCGTTCGTCGTACGCCTGGCCACCGGCGAGGACGTCCTCGCCGCCGCGGTCGTCGATGCCTCCGGCACCTGGCGCACCCCGAACGTGCTCGGCGCCAACGGACTCCCCGCGCACGGCGAGACCGACCCGCAGACCAGGACGTTCGTCGACCCGGCGCTGCCCGACGTGCTGGGCGTCGACCGTGAGCGCTACGCCGGCCGGCACACCGTCGTCGTCGGCGCGGGACACTCTGCCGCGAACACGCTGCTCGCGCTCGCCGAACTGGCGGCACAGCAGCCCGGCACGACCGTCACCTGGGCCACCCGGAGCGGTTCCATCGACCGGGCGATCGGCGGCGGGGACGCCGACGCGCTTCCCGGCCGGGGTGCGCTGGGCACCGGAGTCAAACTGCTCGTCGACTCCGGTCGGGTCCGGTTGGTCACCGGCTTCGCGGTGCACGCCGTCACCACCGTCGACGGGAACATCCAGTTGACCGCCGCCGATGGGCGTACGGTGACCGCGGACCGGATCGTCGCCGCCACCGGTTTCCGACCCGACCACCGCATCGCCGCCGAACTGCGCCTCGACCTCGACCCCGTGCTGGGCTGCACCCGGGCCCTCGCCCCACTGATCGACCCGAACGACCACTCCTGTGGCACCGTCCGCCCGCACGGCGTCGACGAACTCACCCAACCCGAACCCGGCTACTTCGCCGTCGGCATGAAGTCCTACGGTCGCGCCCCGACCTTCCTGATGGCCACCGGATACGAGCAGGTCCGCTCCGTCGCCGCGGCCCTGGCCGGGGACTGGGTCGCCGCCCGTGACGTGCAGCTCGACCTGCCCGAGACCGGCGTCTGCTCCGCCACCCCGAGCGTGGACCTGCCGCGTTCCGAACTCGGTCTGGTCACCGCCTCCGCCGGGGGCAGCTGCTGCGGCGGGTGACCGGTCGCTTCGCCGTCGAGGTCCCCGCCGGCCGGCCCGATGCCGGCGGGGACCAGCGCGGATCAGCCGCCGTGTCCCTCGGCCGCGCCGTCGGGCGTCAAGGCGCCGTCCGCGCCGCCGGTGTCCAGGTGCACGTGCTGGTGGCCCTGCCCGGCGTCGATGTTGATCTGGTCGAGCTGGGTGGCGGCCACCGACCAGGTGGTCACGGCGACAGCCGCCTGCCGCGCGGCCAGCGTCAGCCGTTCGTCGGCAGTGTTGTCGGCAGTGGCCAGGGCGAGCGTGTCGACCGCGATGGCGGCCTGTTCCACCGCGCTGCGCAGCCCGCCACGGGCGACGTTCGTGGCGGTCGTGCCCGACGGCGGGTCGGCGAACCGCTCGGTCAGCTGCCGCATGGTCTGCTGCCACTTGCCGACCTGCGCCGCCTCGGGTGGGCGGCCGGCGTCCGACGCCTGCCGGATGGCCGTGAGGATGGGCGACAGGTCGTCTCCGGTCCGGTGGGCCAGGTCGGTGAGCTCGATGATCTGCTGCGCGTCGCGCTCGGCGTCGGCCTTCTGCAGCTGCGCGATGCTCGCCTCGGTCTCGCTCGGCCGCCCCACGGAGTAGCCGATCAGCCCGCCGAGCAGGCCGGTGGCCAGCGCCGCCGCGGCGATGCCGGCGACCAGGCGGGTCCGGGCGGACCCCTTACGGGCGGGCGGATCGAGCAGGTAGGAGGGCCTTCCGGTCTTGGGGGACATCACACTCCTCGCATCGACGGCCATCTGGGTGGGAGATTAGCGCACCCTGACGCCGGCCAACGCGGTCATCAACCTCCTGCCGGACCGGTGGCGGTCAGCAGGGCCACCAGGTCGTCGAGGGTGTCCAGGGGCGGACCGCCGTTCAGGTCGATCTCGACGCCGTACTCCAGCTCGATCGCGTCGACCAGGCGCAGCAGGGCGAGCGAGTCGACGCCGAGGGCGATCAGGGAGTCGCCGGCCAGCACGTCGGCCGCCGCCACCTCGCCCGCCGTGGCCTCGCCCACAAGTGCCGCGACCCGCTCGCGCAGTGCAGTGTCATCCACGTCTCAGGACTCCTTCTTCACCTGTCGGACGATGTCGGCGATCTCGGCGATGGTCGGGGTGTCGAAGAAGGCGTCCAGCGGTACGTCGACCCCGAGTCGTTGCTGGATGCGACCGCTGATCCGGGTGATGGTCAGCGAGTGTCCACCCAGGTCGAAGAGGTCCTCGTGCACGCCGATGTCGGGGATCCGCAGCACCTCCTGCCAGATCAGCCGAAGCTCCGCCACCAGCGGATCGTTGTCGACCGGCCCGCTGGCATCGGCGTCGGTCGGCCGGACGGTCGGTGCGGGTAGTGCGGCCCGGTCCACCTTGCCGTTCGCGTTCAGCGGCAGCCGGTCGAGGATGACGTGGTCGCTGGGCAGGGCCGCCTGCGGCAGGCTCGACGCGAGGTGGTGACGCAGTTCGGCCGGCTCCAGCACCACGCCGGGTCGGGGCACCAGGTAGGCGACCAGGCGCGGCTCGTCGGTGTCCTGCCGGAGCACGGTGACCGCCTCGGCCACCCCGGGGTGGTCGAGCAGCCGAGCGTCGATCTCCCCCAGTTCGATCCGGTGGCCGCGGATCTTGACCTGATGGTCGGTGCGGCCGAGGAACTCGATGTGCCCGTCCGGCCGCCACCGGCACCGGTCCCCGGTGCGGTACATCCGCTCGCCGACCGGACCGTACGGGTCGGGTACGAACCGTTGCGCGGTCAGGTCGTCGTGCCCCAGGTAGCCGAGGGCCAGCCCGGCGCCGGCCAGATGCAGCTCACCGGGCAGGCCGACGGGTGCAGGCAGACCCGCCGCATCCAGGATGTACGCCCGCACGTTCGGCAGTGCAGTGCCGATGGTGACGTCCACGGGGTCGGCGGGAATGTCGGCCATCGTGGCGTACACGGTGGCTTCGGTCGGGCCGTACCCGTTGATCAGCCGGGCCGTGCGGGCCCGCAACTCCCGGGCGAGGGTGACCGGCAGCGCCTCCCCACCGGCGACCGCGACCAGCGGCGGCGCGGGGTCGCCCGGGGCACCGAGGCCGGCTTCCAGCAGCACCCGCCAGCCGGACGGGGTGGCCTGGGCGTGGGTGACGCCGGCGGAGCGGACCAACGTCAACACGGCCGGGCCGTCCAGGGCACTCACCGTCGAGGCGACCACCACCTGACCGCCGGTGACCAGGGGCAGGAAGACCTCCACCGTGGAGATGTCGAACGACAGCGACGTCAGGTGCAGCCAACGGTGCGTCGGCCCGCTGTCCAGCAGGTCCCGGACCCCGAACAGCATGTTCGCCAGCGAGCCGTGCCGGACCGCCACGCCCTTCGGACGGCCGGTGGATCCGGAGGTGTAGAGCACATAGGCCAGTTCATCGACGCCGGGGCGCTCGTCGGGTTCGGTCGGCAGCGAGCCGTCGAGCAGGGCGACGTCGGTCAGCGCCAGGGTGGGCCGGTCCGAGGCGGTTCCGGTGGCGGTCACCACCAGGTCCGGGGCGGCGTCGGCCAGCACCGCCTGCTGCCGGGCCGCCGGGTGAGCCGGGTCGATCGGCAGGTACGCGGCGCCGCAGCGCAGCACCGCCAGCATGGTCACCACCGCCTGCCAGGACCGTTCCAGTGGCATCGCCACAAGCGATGCGGGGCCGATGCCGCGCTGCCGCAACGCCCCGGCGAGCCGCCGACTGGCCTCGTCGAGTCGGCGGTAGCTCAGCGTCAGGTCGCCGTCGACCAGGGCCGGGGCGCCCGGGTCCGCCGCGACCCGGGCGGCGAACAGGTCCGGCACGGTCGCCACCGGATAGCTGCGGGCGGTGTCGGTGCCGGCACGGGTGACCTGGTCGAGTTCCGTGTCGGGCAGCAGCGGCAGCCGCGCCACCGGCCGGTCCGGGTCGGTGATCACGGCGGCGAGCAGGGTGTGCAGGTGTCCGCCGATGCGGTGTACCGCGTCGGTGTCGATGGCGGCAGGGCTGTGCTGAAGGCCGACCGTGATGCCGGTGGGCGCGTCGACGATCTGCACGTGCAACGCGTTGCGGGCGGCGCCGCTGAACAGCGTCCACTCCACCTGACTGGGCACGCCGGGAAAGGCCGGCTCGGCGGCACGCCGCCGGTAGGCGACGCTGACCGGGGTGAGCGCCGGTGCCGGCCGCAGGCCGGGCACGGCATGGGCCAGCGGTACGGCCCGGTGCCGGTACACCTCCCGCAGCCGGGCCCGCAGCGCGAGGGCATGCTCGCGGAAGGTCGCCGTGGCGGCGTCGGCGGCGACCGGTAGTTCGTTGACGAAGAGCCCGACCAGGTCGGCCTGCTCAGGGGTACGGGTGGACAACGCCACCCCCACCGGAACGCCCTGGTTGCCGTAGCGGGCCAGCAGGGCGTGCAGGGCTGCGAAGAGCACCTCGAAGCGGGTCACGCCCAGCGTGCGGGCCAGCCGGTCGACCCCGTCGACCAGGTCGGCGGGCAGGTCCGCGGCGACGGTGGCACCGGGTTCGGCGGCGGTGGGCAGCCGACGCAGACCGGGCAGGACCACGTCGCCGGGGCCGGACCAGTGCCGGGCCCAGTAGTCGCGGGCGGCGGGCAGGTCTGCGGCAACCCGCTGCTGTTCGGCCGCGGCGAGGCCGGTGTAGTCGCCCGCGGGGCCGCTGTAGTCGCCGACGCGGGCCGGCGGGTCGGTGGGCTCGTGCGTCCGGGCGGCGGCGTACGCGACGGCCAGGTCCCGGGCGAGGACGTCCTTGGAGGTGCCGTCGAAGGCCACGTGGTGTGCGGTGACCAGCAGCAGGTGCTCCCCGTCGGCGCCGGTGAGCAGGGTGAACCGGGCCAGCGGTCCGGTGTGCAGGTCGAACGGGCGGGCGATCTCCTCGGCGATCCGGGCATCGGTCAGGTCACCGAAGCCGACCGACGGGCGGGTGTCGGCCGGGGCCAGCCGCGGGGTGCCGTCGTCGTTGCCGGTGATCCGGGCGGACAGGATCGGGTGCCGCTCGATCACGCTCGTGCAGGCCGCGACGAGGGACTGGGTGTCCAGTTCGGCGCCGAACCGTACGCCCAACGCCATGTGATACGCCGCGCCGGCTGTCCCGGCCTGCTCGGTGAACCAGACCGCGTGCTGTGCGTACGTCGCCTCGGCGGTGCCCACATCTGCTCCCCTGGTTGTGCTGGCGGTGGTCATGTCTCGAACAGGTCGGTGAGCTGCCGTTTGAGCACCTTGCCGCCCTCGTTGTGCGGCAGCCGGTCGAGCACCAGGAGCCGGGCGGGCAACTGGTAGTCGGCCAGCCGGTCGGCGAGGAAGCCGCGTACCACGGGCAGGGTGAGGTCGTCCGGGCCGGCCGGGGGGCGGACCACGACGGCGGCGGCGACCGCCGAGCCGAGCACCGGGTGCGGTACCCCGACCACGGCGGCCTCGGCGACCAGGGGGTGTTCGTACAGTGCCGCTTCCACCTCCAGCGTGGAGACCTTGAACGCGCCGGTCTTGATCACGTCCTGGTGCCGGTCGGTGAGGTACAGGTAGCCGTCGGCGTCGAGGCGACCGACGTCGCCCATCCGCACCCACCCGTCGCGGAAGGTGGCCCGGTTGGCGGCCTCGTCGCGGTAGTAGGCGCGGGTGAAGGGGGCGCGCAGCCACACGTCGCCGGTGGTGCCGGCGGGCAGCGGGTTGCCGTCGGCGTCGGCGACCATCAGCTGTCCGCCGACCGGTCGGCCGACCGCGTCCCGCCGCGCCGGGTCGTAGATCATCGTGGTCTGCGCCGGGGCCGCCTCGGTGGAGGTGTAGTAGTTGACGATTGTCGCCGCCGGGAAGGCCTCGGCCAGCCGGGCGGCGACCGCCGGTGCCAGCGGCGCGGCGGTGGACCCGATCAGCTGTACGCCGCTGGTGTCCCGTCCGCGCAGCGCGCCGGAGTCGAGCAGTTCGACGGCGATCGACGGGACCACGAAGACGGTGCCGGTGCCGGGGGCCTCGACCAGCCGGGCGAAGCGCAGTGGGGTGAAGCGGGGCAGGGTCAGCGCGCCGGCCTTGGCGGTGAGCGCGTTGAGCAGCATGGTCTGCCCGGCGTTGGTGCCGATGGCGAAGGCGTGCAGGAACCGCCGGGAGTGGGCCAGGGCCAGCCGGCGGGGATGCTGCGGTGCCCCGGCGGTCAGGTTGGCGTGGCTGGCCGCCACCCCCTTGGGCCGCCCGGTGGTGCCGGAGGTGTAGAGGATCTGGGCGAGGTCACCGGGGCGGGCCGTCGGGGCGTCGACGTGCTCGGGGGGCGTCTCGGTGAGCAGGTCGGCGCAGGTCCAGACCGGCAGTCCGGCCGGCACGGGCGGGGCGGGGGTGTCGTCGCCGTGCAGCACGGCGGTGGCCGCGCAGTGGGTCAGCGCGTATTCGAGTTGTCCGGCGGCGAGCCGGTCGGACAGGGGCACGGCCACCCCGCCGGCCCGCAGCACCCCGCAGTACGCGACGGCGAAGCGGGTCCAGTCGCCGGCACCGAACAGCAGGCCGACCCGGTCACCTCGACGCAGGCCCCGGGCCCGCAGGGCGGCGGCGAGTCGACTCGACTCGGCGGCCCAGTCGGCGAAGGTCAGGGTGGCCACGCCGTGCACCTCGACGGCCACCTGTTCCGGGTGCAGACCGGCGCGCCAGTCCAGCAGGTCCGGCACCGTACGGGGTGCGGGTGTCGTCGGGGGCACCTCAGGCCGCCTTCCGGCCGGCCGGTACCGGGCTGGTCGCCATGCCGGCGGCCCGGGCCTGGCGTTCCTCGATGCCGACCAGGTCGTCCGGCGGTGCGTCGGGCACCTGGTCGTCGAAGCGGGCGAGCACCGGCGTGACAAGCGCGACCAGCGCCGTGATCGCGATGCAGAGCCCGAACAGCACGTAGAGCAGGCCGTGGCCGCGTCCCGGGCCGACGCCGAGAACCACGCCGACGGTGCCGGCCAGCACGCCGTCGGCGAGGAGCATCGGCTCGGTGATCCGGGCGGCGGCCGGGGCGATCAGACCCCAGCCCAGCGGCAGGGTGGACTGCGCGACCATCTGGTTGAGCGCGAAGACCCGGCCGTGCACGCGCGGCGGCACCTTGGTCTGGATGATCGTGGCGTAGACGCCGTTGACGATGGCCAGGGACGCGTACATGCCGAAGGCGCCGGCGGCGATCAGCGCCAGGTTGGGGCGCAGTCCGGTCAGCATGGCGGCCACCGCGATGCCGAGGGTGCCCAGCAGCACCGCGCGCATCCGGCGGTGCCGAGGGCCACCCCAGACCAGCATCACCAGACCGCCGGTGGCCGCGCCGATCCCGCCGGTGAGGGCGACCTGTGCGACCTCGTCGAGGTCGGCGAAGCCGAGCACCAGCGGGGAGAGCAGGAACAGCACCGGGAAGAGGAAGAGGTTCAGTGCCGCGAAGAAGGTCAGCATGGCCCGGAACTCCCGGCGGCGCAGCGCGTACCGCAGGCCGGCGAGGATCTCCGCGCCGATGCTCTCGCGGCGTTGCAGGGCCAGGGTGCGGGGGAACTTCACCACTGCCAGCACCGTGATGGCGAAGAGGTAGCAGGCCACGTCGACCAGGAGGATGCCGCGCAGTCCGACGGCTTGGAGCAGGGCCACGGCCGCCAGCGGCACCACGAACTGGGTGAGGCCGACGGCGGTCTGGGCCAGGCCGTTGGCGTGGCCGAGGAACCGTTTGGGCACCAGTTGCGGCACCGCCGAGACGAAGGCGAGGCGTTGGAAGGCCAGCGCCACCGACAGCCAGGCGGTGAACGGGTAGAAGTGCCAGATCTCGACCCGGTCGAGGAGCACCAGGACGGCAAGTGCGGCGTTGCCGCCGCCGGCGGCGACGCAGGCGGTCAGCAGGACGGCTCGCCGGCTGAACCGGTCGATCAGCGCGCCGGCCAGCGGCGCGATGAGCAGGCCGGGCAGCAGCGCCAGTACGGCGAAGAGCGCGAACCGGGCGAGGGAGCCGGTCTGCGTGTAGATCCACAGTGGTACGGCGAAGGTGGTGAGCGCGGTGCCCAGGCCGGAGGTGATCTGCCCGGCGGCGACCAGGCCGAAGCGCCGCATGCTCGGTGGTGGTGCGGTGTCCGTCCGGCTCCGGCCGGTCGGTGACGGTTCGGCGCCACGGTCGGAGACGGCGGCCAACTGCCAGGGCGGCTCGGGGTCGACCACGGTGAAGGTCTCGACGGCCGCCGGGCCGGGGGTGTCGATGCGCCGGTGCACGTCGGTGACGATCTCGGCCAGTTCGACGGCCCGGTACTTGAGGAAGTAGTGGCCGCCCTCGTCGATCACGGCGAGCGCGGTGCGGTCGCTGAGGAAGTGCCACTCGCGGTAGCGCTCCTCGTGGAACTCGGTGCCCCGGTCCCGCTCCCCCACCACCGAGATGATCGGTGCGCGCAGTGGTGTCACCCGCTGGCGCATCAGCTCGGTGAAGTACTCCTCGGAGACCTCCGCGTCGTGGCGCATCGCCCGGATCAGGAACCGCACCTCGTCGGGCGCGAGCTGACCGATGTTGGTGCCCTGCGCCTGCAGCCAGGTGCGGTAGATCCGGTCGCTGCGCAGCCGTTCCGCCAGCCGCAGGCGCAGCAACGGCCCGAGCAGGCCGCCGGCGGGTCGACCGAAGGGGAAGACCGCGCCGAGGTACACCGCCTGCAACTCCCGGCCGACGGCCTCCAGCCGCCGGGCCACCTCCACCACCAGGGCCCCACCCGGTCCGCAGTGTCCGTAGAGGATCAGCGGGCCGCTGACCCGGTCCAGGATCTCCGCGACGACGTCGGCGGCGACCTCGTCGATGGGCGCGGGGTCGTCGGCGACGCCGATGTCGTGTCCGGGTACGGCCACCGACAGCAGTCGGTGTCCGGGGGGCAGCGCGTCGGCCAGCGGCTGGTACACCACGGCGTTGCCGCCGCCGTACGGGACGCAGACCAGGGTGGCGATGCGCTGCGCGGCGGGCACCGGTGGGGTCAGCTCGTACAGCAGCCCGCTGCTGCCGGCCGCGTCGCCGCCGACCAGGTGCGCCAGTTCGCGTACGGTGCGGTGGCGGAACAGGTCCATCACGCTGACCGTCGGTGCGGCGGCGCCGAGCACCTCGGGCAGCTCCCGTCGTAGCCGGGCCACCACCTGGGTGGCCAGCAGCGAGTGCCCGCCCAGGTCGAAGAAGTCGTCGCCGGCGCCGACCTGCGCGACTCCGAGCACCGCCTGCCAGATCCCGGCGATCAGGGTCTCCACCGGTCCGTCCGGCGCCACCTGCTCGGCATCGCCGGTCGGTTGGTCGGTCGGCGCGGGCAGGGCGCGCCGGTCCACCTTGCCGTGGTCCTGCAACGGCAGCCGGTCCAGCAGCACCCAGCGGCTGGGCAGCATGTGTTCGGGCAGCCGTTCGGCCAGTCGGCGGCGTACCTGCGCCGGCTGAGGCGGATCCGTCTCGGTGGCTGGTTCCAGGTAGGCGACCAGCCGGTCGTCGCGCAGCAGCACGGCCGCCTGCCGGATCTCGGGGCAGTCCCGCAGGGCGGCCTCGATCTCCCCCAACTCGACCCGGTAGCCGCGGATCTTCACCTGGTGGTCGCGTCGGCCGAGGAACATCAGCTCCCCTTCGTTGCGCCAGCGGGCCAGGTCGCCGGTGCGGTAGAGGCGGGCGCCGGGTGGGCCGTACGGGTCGGGCAGGAAGCGTTGCGCGGTCAGCTCGGGCCTGTTCAGGTAGCCGCGGGCCAGCCGGTCACCGCCGAGGTACAGCTCGCCGGGCACCCCGACCGGCACCGGGCGCATCCGCTCGTCCAGCAGGTAGACCCGGGCGTGTGGCAGGGGCCGCCCGATCGGCACCGCACCGGTACCGGTCTCGGTGGCGGGTACCTCGTAGGTGCTCACGCCGACGGTGGCCTCCGTGGGGCCGTAGTGGTTGAAGATCCGGGCCCGCCCGGCCGCGAGCGGGGCGATCCGCTCCAGGTCGGATGCCTCGCCGCCGAGGATCAGCGCGCGGGCCGGCAGCAGGTCACCCGGTTCGGCGTCGGCGGTGAGCGCCGTCAGGTGCGACGGGGTGATCTTCAGGTAGTCGATGTGCCGGGCCCGCAGCCGCTCGGCGAGTTCCGCGCCGGTGCACCGGCGGGGCAGCAGGTGCACCGCACCTCCGGTGGCCAGCGCCAGATAGAAGACGGTGACGCTGAAGTCGAAGGACATCGACTGCAACAGTCCGTACCGGGCGGCCGGGACGATGGCGAACCGGTCGGCGACCCCGTCGAGGTACCGCAGCACCTGCCGGTGGGCCACCGCCACCCCCTTCGGGGTGCCGGTGGAGCCGGAGGTGTAGATGACGTAGGCCAGGTTGTCACCGGTCGCGGTGGCCACGGGCGCGGTGTCCGAGCCGGCGGCGACCTCGGCGGCGACCTCTTCCAGGCAGGCCGTGGGCAGCTCGGCCGGCAGCAGGTCCCGCAGGTCGGCGCTTGTCAACACGATGCTCGGACGGGCATCGGCGAGCATCAGGCCCAGCCGGGCGGCCGGCTGCTCCGGATCCAGCGGCAGGTAGGCCCCGCCGGCGCGGAGCACCCCGAGCAGGGTGGCGGCCAGTTCCACGGACTGTTCCAGCAGCACCCCGACCAGGGTGTCGGGGCCGACGCCCCGCCCGCGCAGCCAGCCGGCGAGCTGGTTGGCCCGCCGGTCCAGCTCCCGGTAGGTGAGCGTCTGCGACTGTTCACCTACCACCGCCGGGGCGTCGGGGGTGGCGGCGACGTGCCGGTCGATCAGGTCGGCCAGGGTCGTCGCGCCGCCGGTGACGCCTGTGGTGTCGTCGACCTCGGGTCGACCCAGCGCCAGGGTGCGGTCCCGCTCGGTCGGGTCGAGCAGGTCGAGGTCGACCACCGGGCGGTCCGGTGCGGCGACCGCGCCGCGCAGCAGCGTCTCGAAGCTGGCCGCCAGTCGCCGTACGGTGGCGGCGTCGAACAGGTCGGTGTTGTAGACGAACATGCCGCGCAGCCCGTCGACGCTCTCGCCGACGTACAGCGAAAGGTCGAAACGGGCGGTCGAGGCGTCCGTGCCCACCCCCTCGGCGCGCAGCCCGGCCGGCCAACCGCTGCCGCCCTGGTCGTAGTTCTGCAGGGTGAACAGCACCTGGAAGACGGGGGTACGACTCACGTCGCGCGCCACGTTGAGGTCGGCGACCAGCCGCTCGAATGGGATCTCCTGGTGGGCCAGCACCCGCACGACGGTGCCGCGGGTGCGCCTGAGCAGGGCCGCGAAGCTGGGTTCGGTGGCGGGTGTGTCCGGGCCGGTGGCGGTCGGCGACAGGTCGGCGCGCAGGGCGAGGGTGTTGACGAACAGGCCGACGAGCCGTTCCAGCTCCGGTACGACCCGGCCGGCGACCGCTGAGCCGATGGCGAAGTCCCGCTGGCCGCTGTAGCGGAACAGCACGGCCTGCAGGCCGGCGAGCAGCGTCATGTACAGGGTGCTGCGGTGGGCCCGGCTGAGTCGACGCAGCCCGTCGGTCAGGTCGGCGTCGAAGGCGAAGCGGTGGGTGCCGCCGGCGTACGACAGCACGGCCGGTCGGGGCCGGTCGGTGGGCAGGTCCAGCGGCGGCACGTCGGCCAACGCCGTACGCCAGTAGGCGAAGCCGTCGCCGCTGGCCGGGCCGTCCAGTCGGGCCCGCTGCCAGGCGGCGTAGTCGAGGTAACCGGTCGTCGGGGCTGCCGGGGCGGTGCCGCCGTCGCGCAGCGCGCCGTAGGTGGCGGCGACCTCGCCGAGCAGGATGTCAAGTGACCAGCCGTCGCTGACGATGTGGTGCATCGCCAGATGCAGCAGCTGCTGTTCGTCGTCGATCCGCACCACCAGGGCCCGCAGCAGCGGCGCGGCGGCCAGGTCGAACGGGGTGTCGACGGCTGCGGTGACGAGTTCCCGGGCGGCCTGGTCGGATTCAGCGGTGGCGACCGTGACCGGTACGCGGACCTCGGGCAGCACCTGCACGAGCGGTTCGCCGTCGGCGTTCTCGGTGAACTGCATCCGCAGGCTGTCGTGTCGGGCGGCGGTGGCGTCGAGGGCGGCCCGGAGCAGATCGATGTCCAACGCTCCGTGCAGCCGCACCGTGGCGTAGATGACGTAGGCGGCGGTGCCCGGGGTCAGCTGTTCGGTGAACCAGATCCGTTCCTGGGCGAACGACAGACGCGGCCGATCGGTGGATCGGCATGATTCCGGCGAGTCGGTACGACTCCAGGCCGGCGCGTCAACGTTCGTCACGCAGCGCCTCACTCCGATGACGGATGGGAGTCAGTAGTGTGCACGGCGCATCCAACAGCGCGGATCGGCTGATCGGTCCACTGTGTAAGACTCGATCGATCGATCCGGCACCCGTACGGCCCGGTCTACGGTCGGGAATGCCATTCACGGACGCCGTCATTCCGGTCGAGTGGGCCTCGGAGCCCCTGGCACCCGCCGAGTTCAGCGGTGCCGGAGCCACCACGGCGCCGCTGACCTGGGCGCAGCAGGTGCTCTGGCGCTCGATCAGCCGGTTCGGCTCCAACCACCGTTTCCTCAATCTGCGGCGTACCGTCGGTGTCTCGGCGCGGGCCGCGACCGACGTGCCCACCGCGCTGCGGGCGGTGGGTGCGCTGGTCAGCCGGCACGCCGCGCTGCGCACCCGGCTGCCGCTTGTCGACGGCGAGCCACGGCAGGAGGTGGCGGGCACCGGGGTGCTGCCGGTGCTGCTCCGCGCCGGGGTGGGTGACGGTGCCGAGGCGGCCCGGGCGGCCGCCGAGCGGCTCGCCGACGTCGCGTTCGACCACGCTGCCGAGTGGCCGCTGCGGGTGGCGCTGGTGACGGTGGACGACCGGGTACGCCAGGTCGTGCTGGTGTTCAGTCACACCACGGTGGACGCCCACGCCGCCGAGGTGGTGATGCGTGATCTTCGGCTGCTGTTGCTGCGCGGACGGCTGCCCACCCCACCCGGCCCGCAGTCGACCGACGTGGCCCGGTTCCAGCACGGCCCGGACCGCCGACGGTCCGAGCGGGCGGCGGCGTACTGGCTGCGGGAATACCGGCGGCTGCCGCAGGAGCCGTGGGAGGCGACCGGCCCGGGGCTCGACCCGCCGGCGCGGCGCGGCGTGCTGGTCTCCGCCGCCATCGACACGGCCGCCCGGATGGTCGCCGCCCGGCACCGGGTCAGCGCCTCCGCGGTGCTGCTGGCCGCCTATCACGCGGTCGCCGCCCGACACAGCGGCCGTACGCTTGTCGGTCTGTATCCCATGGCGCACAACCGGTTCCGCACCGAGTACGCAAATGCCGTGGCGAACCTGGGGCAGGTCGGCTTCTGCGTGGTGGACCTGACCGGCCGGCCCGATTTCACCGAACTGCTCTCCCGCGTCTGGATCGCCTCGCTCAACGGCCTGCGGCACGCGTACTACCACTCGGCCTCGCTGCGTGCGACCTTCGAGGAGCAGGGCATCGACTTCGACTCGATGTTCGGGCCGCACTACTACTTCAACGACGTACGGCTGTCGGTCGGTGGTGGCGGGACACCACCGGTGGCGACGCCCGCCGACCTTCGGGCCGCCGTGGCCACCAGCACCTTCTCCTGGACGGAAGGGCTGGAGCAGACGGCCTGGCACATGTTGGCCCACGTCGTGGACGAACCCGGTGGGGTGGGCATCACGCTGACCGCCGACACCCGGCACATCGCGATGGACGCCGTGCAGACGCACCTGCGCGAGATGGAGGAACTGGTGGTGGCCGCCGCCCACAGCGACGTGCCCTGGCCCTGGTCACCGCCCGCCACTGGCACGCTTCCCACCGCCGACGCGCCTCCCACCGCCGACGCGCCTTCCGCCGCCGCCGCGGCAGCCGAGGCGGGTGTCGTAGCGGTCGTCGCCGACGGCGAGGAGGTCGTCTCCGCGCCGTTCGACGGTGGGCGCGCCGCAAGCGCGCCGCTGACCTGGGGACAGCGGGCGATGTGGCGCAGCCTGGACGAGTTCGACTCCCCCGCCGGTTACCGGGCGCTGCGCCTGCCCCGTCAGCTGCCCGTCCCCGCCCGCGCGGAGCTGACCGTCGCGCGGGCGCTCACCGCGATCGGCGCGCTGCTGGGCCGACACGAGTCACTGCGCACCCGGTTCCGCCGCCGCGACGACGAACTGCACCAGGAAGCGGCAGCCGCAGGCCGGCTGCCGGTGCTCGTCCACCCGGTGCTCCGACCCGAGGACGACCCCGACGGCCGGAGGGCCGCGACCGGGTTGACCGCCCGACTGGGTACGCCCCGGTTCGACCATGTCGCCGAGTGGCCGCTGCGGGCCGCGCTGGTCACCGTCGACGGCCGCGTACGGCAGGTGGTGGTGGTCTTCAGTCACGCCACCGTCGACTTCCACGCCAGCGACCTGGTGCTGCGCGACCTGCGGGCGTTGCTGGCCGGCGTGACCCCCGCCGCTGCCGGCCTGCAGTCGCTGGGCCTCGCCGGCCGGGAACGCGATGTCGAGCAGCGGCGCTCACAGCGGGCGATCGCGTACTGGGTGCGGCAGTTCGCGGGCCTCGCGCCGAGCCTGTCCGAGGCGGTCGGGCCGGCACCGGAGCCCCGCTTCCGACGCGGCTCGCTGGTGTCCACGGCGGCGCACCACGCGGTGGGGCTGCTCGCGGCCCGCAACCGGACCAGCACCGCCAACGCGATCCTGGCGGCCACCGCCGCCGGGCTTACCGGCGACGGCGGCCAGCAGACGTGCGGGATCGTCGTGATGGCCAACAACCGTTTCCAGCCCGGGCACGCCGAGGCGATCGGCACCCTCAACCAGATCGGGTTGTGTCGACTCGACCTGTCCGACCGGCCCGGCTTCACCGAGTTGCTGTCCCGGACCGGGCGGGCGGCGTTGGACGCCTACCGGCACGCCTACTACGACCCGGCGGTGTGGGAGCGCACCTTCACCGACCTGGGACACGATCACGCGACCTTCCTGGCGCCCTACTGCTATCTCAACGACGCCCGGCTGCTGCGCGAGGTCGGCCCGGCGCAGTCGGATGCGGACCGACCCGGCCTGCGAGCGATGCTGGCGGACAGTCGCTTCCGCTGGTTGACCGAGCTTGATCAGTTCCCGTGGCGCTGCCGCCTCCAGGTGCTCGACGCGCCCGAGGGGATCGAGTTGATCGTCACCGCCGACACCCGGTACTTCCCGGCGCAGCGCGTCGAGCCGTTCCTGCGCGGCATCGAGTCACTGCTGGTCGAGGCGGCCCACCGGGACGTGCCCTGGCCGTGGACGCCGACCGCCGGATGACCCGCACGTGCACCGAAAACCGTTCGGCCGGTACGGCGTCGGATGCGATGATCTGGCGATGTCCTCCTCGCGTCGTGACCTGCTGCGGTGGCAGTTCGACCTGACCTGGTTGCTGTTCGACTACCACCTGCAACGGTTGACGCCGGAGCAGTTCCGTTGGGAGCCTGTCGCGCACTGCTGGACGGTCCGCCGGGACGCGGCGGGCCGGTGGGTGCCGGACTGGGCCGACACCGAGCCCGATCCGGTGCCGGTGCCCACCGTCGCCTGGCTCACCTGGCACATCGGCTGGTGGTGGGGCGTCGCCCTCGACCACCTGCAGGGCCGGCCACCCCGCGAACGCACCGAGATCCACTGGCCCGGCGACGGTACGCCCACCATCGAGTGGCTGGACGAGCTACGGACGCAGTGGCACGACGTGCTGAACCGGCTCACCGACGCCGACCTCGACCAGGTCGCGCCGTTCCCGTGGCCGTACGACCCGGAGCACACCGTGGCCCATCTGCTGGCCTGGGTCAACGCCGAGTTGATGAAGAACGCCGCCGAGATCGGTCAACTCCGGCTCCTGCATCAGGCGGACTCGGCCTGACCGTTCATCCGGCGGGTCAACTCGGCCGCCCGGTACGCCGCGACCTGACGTGCCTGGCCGGTCACGAAGCGCCGCAGCAGCGCCGGGGCGGTGGCCGTGACCCGCTCCTGCACCCGCGTCCCGGTCTCCTCGGCAGTCAGGTCCACCACCGCGCGTAGTCGCACCCGGGCGGGACTGACGACGTCGCTTACCAGTTGGGCACCCGGCCGGGTGGTGACCATGCGCACCCGGATCCGGTTGTCCCAGCGCAGCAGGCGCAGGAACCGGAACCGCTCGACCGCGACGTAGTCGGTCACCGTGCGTCCCTCGGCGTCCCGGCTGGTCCGCACGTCGTCGACCGCCACGATCAACGGTGACAGTCCGATGTAGCTGTGTGGATCACTCAGATGAGTGAACACCTGATCCACACAGGAGGAGACCAGGAAGGTTGTCACGAAAGCGATCTCGGGAGTCGGGCCGTCGAGCACGCTCTCATCCTGCCATCGACGACCGTAAACCGACATCTGTATAAGCGAATCATCGAAATGTTTGGTCACCCGTCGGATGACCGGTCGTGAGCTGCGCCGTAGCGTCAACGCGATTCACCTCGCACGGGCTCGGTCACACACAGTGATCGCCGGGCGAGTGTCGCGGACAGCCGCGACAGACCGCCTCGGCGGTGGTGGATCGGAGCCCGCGCCGTCCTTTCAACCCCCAAAAGGAGCAAAGGTGCCCCTACAGCCCCGACGATCTCGTGGCAGACGCGCCGCAGGGGTGGTCCTCACCACCACCCTCGTCGCGTCACTGACCACACTCGCCGCCAACCCCGCCTCGGCCGCGCCCGAGGAGGCCCCGGCCCGGTCGAACCCGCTCTTCCTGACCGGCCCGAACGCCGGTGCCGCCGAGGACATCGCCATTCGCTACCTGCGCGGCAATGCCGCCGCGCACGGGGTGAACGCCGCGGATCTCAGCGACCTGAGCATCCTGTCCAGCTACACCAGCCGGCACAACGGTGTCACCCACGTCAACCTGGCTCAGCGCCACCAGAACCTGGAGGTGTTCGGCGCGGTCGCCACGGTGAACATCGCCAAGGACGGCAGCGTCATCCTGGTCGGCGAAACCCTGGTCACGGACCTGGCCAAGGGCACCTCCGGCACGGCGGACCTCAACGCCGTCGACGCGGTCGAGGCCGCCGCCGACGCTCTGGACCTGGCCGCGCCGAAGAGCCCCAAGGTCCTCAGCCGGGCCGGTGGCGCGGCGCAGAAGACCGTGGTGTCGGAGAGCGGCATCTCCGACGAGCCGATCCCGGCGAAGCTGGGTTGGCAGCCGACCGAGGACGGGCTGCGCCTGGCCTGGCAGCTGGTCATCGACGACTCCTCGGACTCCCACCTGTGGAACGCCACCATCGACGCGGAGACCGGTGAGCTGCTCGACGTCGACGACTGGACGACCCAGCACGAGGCCCACGAGGTCGCCAACAACCTGGACGCCCTGGCGCCCGGGCGGGCCACGACCCTGAACACCGCGGGCTTCCACACCCACGAGCCGGTGCAGGACGGTTCCAGCTACAACGTGTACGCCGGACCGGCCGAGAGCCCGAACGACGGCCCCCGCACCGTGGTGACCAACCCGGCCGACCGGGTCGCCTCGCCGTACGGCTGGCACGACACCAACGGGGCGCCGGGCGCGGAGTTCACCACCACCCAGGGCAACAACGTCCACGCGTACCAGGACACCGACAGCAACAACGCCCCCGACTTCGGCAGCAGCCCGGACGGCGGGCCGAGCCTGACCTTCGACAACCCGGTCGACCTGAACGAGCACGCGCAGAGCTACCGGGACGCGGCGACGGCGAACCTGTTCTACTGGAACAACATCATCCACGACGTCACCTACCGTTACGGGTTCGACGAGGCGTCGGGCAACTTCCAGATGAACAACTACGGCCGTGGCGGCGTGGGCGGCGACTACGTCCGGGCCGAGGCCGCTGACGGTAACGGCACGAACAACGCCAACTTCTCCACCCCGGCCGCCGACGGTGGCGCGCCGCGCATGCAGATGTTCCTGTGGCCGGGCAACCAGTTCGGTGCCCAGAACCAGGTCGTCGTGGACGGCGTGGGCTCCTTCGACGCGACCTGGTCGCGGTTCAGCCCGGCGCCCTCGGTCGCCGGTCTGCCGGGGCACCGCTTCGTCTACGCCGGTACCGGCTGCAACACGGCGGCCTACCCGGCGACGCTGCCGGGCGGCAACTGGATCGCGGTCGTCGACGGCGGCACCGCGGCCTGCACATACCTGCTGCGTACCCAGGTGGCCCAGTCGCTCGGCGCCAAGGCCGTGGTGGTGGCGCACAACGCCACCAGCGCCGCGCCGGTGCTGACCGGTGCCATGACCACCGCGCCGGTCGCCATCCCGGCGGTCGCCGTGAGCCAGGCCGACGGCAACGCCATCAAGGCCGCCATCGCCGCCGGTGACGTCACCGGCTCGGTCCGCAAGCACCCCAGCCACCCGGGCATCCGCGACGGTGACTTCGACGCCGGCATCATCATCCACGAGTACGGTCACGGCATCTCCAACCGCCTGACCGGTGGCCCGGGCGTCAACTGCCTCAGCGGCAACGAGCAGATGGGTGAGGGCTGGAGCGACTACTTCGCGGTCACCATGCTGCTCGACCCGGCGCTCGACACCGCCGACGGGGTGCGTGGCATGGGTCCGTACGCCCTCTTCCAGGAGGACCGCAGCGGTGCCGGCATCCGGCCGCGCCCGTACTCGCGGAACATGGACATCCAGCCGTTCACCTACGACAGCATCAAGACCGGTGGCTGGCTCAACGGTGC
Source organism: Verrucosispora sp. ts21 (assembly GCF_002879555.1). Taxonomy (NCBI): domain Bacteria; kingdom Bacillati; phylum Actinomycetota; class Actinomycetes; order Micromonosporales; family Micromonosporaceae; genus Micromonospora; species Verrucosispora sp. ts21. The sequence continues at coordinate 91,077 of NZ_PNOZ01000006.1, forward strand.
TTCGCTCGCCGCGCCGCACGGCATCGGTCACGGCTGGGCCTCCGTCCTGTGGGACATGACCTGGGACCTGATCGACCGGCACGGGTTCAACCCGAACGTCTACGACGCGTGGAACACCGGCGGTAACAACCTGTCGCTGCAGCTGGTCATGGACGGACTCAAGATGCAGGGCTGCGGCCCCGGCCTGGTTGCCGGCCGCAACGGCATCATCGCCGCGGACGCCGCCCTCACCGGCGGCGAGAACTCCTGCAGCCTCTGGGCGTCCTTCGCCCGCCGAGGGCTGGGCTACAGCGCCGTGCAGGGCACCACCAACCGCGACGACAACACCGAGGCGTTCGACACCCACCCGTCCTGCCGCGGTGACTTCCTCAACCGTACGGGAATGAACACCCTGGACGCCGGTGACGCTGCCCCGATGCAGTTCCAGCTCGCCAGCAACCGGGGCCTGGACATCCTGGCCAGCAACTCGCCGTACTCGCGTCTGGTGGACTGCGACACCCTGCAGACCGTCAACCCGAGCGGGCCCATCACCCCGCGGCCGACCCCCGTCAAGGCGGTCAACCCCGGCAACTCGAAGATGTCCGTCAATGCGAACGGTCGGTACAACTACGTGTGGAAGACCGACCCCGCCTGGGCCGGCACCTGCCGAGAGTTCGTACTCACCCTCGACAACGGATTCCAGTACCGCACCTACTTCAAGTTCATCGGCTGATCTCTGACAGCTGATCGGAGGTAGAGCCGGAGGGAGCGTCCCGCACGACGGAACGCTCCCTCCGGTGCGTACAGCCCCTGACACCGTGGCTGACCACGGCCGCGGTGGATCGCGGCGACAAGCCGCCGTATCCCGTACAGCGAAGGAGCCTTTGGTGTCCTCATCCCCCCGGAGATCTCGTGGTCGACGCAACGCCGCTTTGGTGTTGTCCACCACCCTCGTCGTGTCCCTGACATCGGTGTCCGCGCCCGCCTCGGCGGCGCCCGAGGAGGACGCGGGTACCTCGAACCCGATCTTCCTCACCGGCCCGAACGAGGGCGCCCCGGAGACCGTCGCCGTCAACTACCTGCGGGCGAACCCGGCCCAGCACGGTGTCGGCGCGGCCGATCTCAGCGACCTCGCGGTCGCGTCGAAGTACACCAGCCGGCACAACGGCGTCACGCACGTGAACCTCGCCCAGCGGTACCAGAACCTGGAGGTGTTCGGAGCCACCGCCACCGTCAACCTCGCCAGGGACGGCAGCGTCGTCTTCGTCGGTGACAGCCTGGTGGCCGACCTGCGGGAGAACGCCGCAGGCGTTGCGTCGCTGGACGCCCTCGAGGCGGTGGAGGCGGCCGCCGACGCCCTCGACCTGGCCGAACCGAAGAGCCCGCGGGTGATGAGCCGGGCCGGTGGCGCCGCCCAGCGCACCATGATCTCCGGTAGCGGCATCTCCGACCAGCCGATCCCGGCGAAGCTGGGTTGGCAGCCGACCGAGGACGGGCTGCGGCTGGCCTGGCAACTGGTCATCGACGACTCGTCGGACCCGCACCTGTGGAACGTCACGGTCGACGCCGAGACCGGCGACCTGCTCGACAGCGACGACTGGACCACCCACGACCACCCCAAGGACCTGGCCGCCACCCTGGGCCGACCGGAGCAGCGGACGGCCGCGGCCACCACCGCCGCAGACATCGAGATCCCGACCGTCCTGCCCCGTAACCAGGTCGTCGACGGGTCCAGCTACCGGGTCTTCGAGTTCCCGAAGAACGACGCCAACGAGGGACCGCGCAACCTGGTGACCAACCCGGCCGAGGGCACCGCCTCGCCGTACGGCTGGCACGACACCGACGGGGTCCCGGGTCCCGAATACACCATCACGCGGGGCAACAACGCCCACGCCTACACCGACCGGGACGCCAACAACCAGGTCGACCCGGGCAGCTCCCCCGACGGCGGACCGGGCCTGACCTTCGACTTCCCCGCCGACCTCGACGAGCACCCGCAGACCTACCGTGACGCTGCGGTGGTCAACCAGTTCTACTGGTGCAACGTCGTGCACGACCTCACCTACGGCTACGGCTTCGACGAGCCGTCCGGCAACTTCCAGGTCAACAACTACGGTCGTGGCGGCGTCGGCGGCGACGACGTGATGTGCGAGGCGCACGACGGCTCCGGCCAGAACAACGCCAACTTCTCCACCCCGGCCTCAGACGGCGGCCGGCCCCGGATGCAGATGTTCCTCTGGCCGGGCAACCAGTTCGGCCTGCCCAACGCGGTGACTGTCGGTTCGGGTGCCGGCGCGGCGACCTACCAGGCGGAGTACGCCCGGTTCACCCCCGCCCCCACTCGGGACGGCTTCGCCGGTGCCCTGGCGCTCGTCGACGACGGGGTCGGCAACACCGGCGACGGCTGCACCGCGTACAGCCTGCCGGCCGGCGCGATCGCCGTGCTCGACCGCAGCAGCAGCTGCAACTACTACACCCAGGTCAGCAACGCCGAGCAGGCCGGCGCGACCGCCGTGGTGGTGGTCAACAACGTGGCCGGCGCCCCGGTGGTGATGAACGGGTCGATGAACCCGGCGGTCACCATTCCCGCGGTGATGGTGAGCCAGGCCGACGGCAACGCCATCAAGGCCGCCCTGCCGTCCGCCGCGAAGGTGCACCGCAACCTGGACCGCCCGGCCATGCGGGACGCCTCGTTCCGCGCGGAGACGATCTTCCATGAGTACGGTCACGGGGTCTCGCTGCGGCTCACCGGTGGCCCGACGGTCAACTGCCTGACCGGTAACGAGCAGATGGGCGAGGGCTGGAGCGACTTCCTCGCGATCGTCTCGCTGATCAACCCCTCCCTCGACAACCCCGAGGGCCCGCGTGGCTACGGCCAGTACGCGCTGTTCCAGGACAGCCGCACCGGTGACGGTTTCCGGCCGCGTCCGTACTCGCGGAACATGGACATCCAGCCGTTCACCTACGACAGCATCAAGACCGGTGGCTGGCTCAACGGTGCTTCGCTGGCCGCGCCGCACGGCATCGGTCACGGCTGGGCCGCCGTGCTCTGGGACGTGACCTGGGACCTGATCGACCGGCACGGGTTCAACCCGAACGTCTACGACCCGTGGAACACCGGCGGTAACAACCTCGCCCTGCAGCTGGTGATGGACGGGTTGAAGATGCAGGGCTGCGGCCCCGGCTTCGTCACCGGCCGCAACGCCATCATCGCCGCCGACGCCGCCCTCACCGGCGGCGAGAACTCCTGCAACCTGTGGGCCTCCTTCGCCCGCCGTGGGCTGGGCTACAGCGCGGTGCAGGGCACCACCGGTCGCGACGACAACAGCGAGGCCTTCGACACCCACCCGTCCTGCCGGGGCGACTTCCTCAACCGTACGGGGATGAACACCATCAGCGCCGGATCGGCCGCGCCGATGCAGTTCCAGCTCGCCAGCAACCGGGGCCTGGACATCCTGGCCAGCAACTCCCCGTACTCGCGTCTGGTGGACTGCGACACGCTGCAGACCGTGAACCCCGACGGGCCGATCACGCCGCGACCGACCCCCGTCAAGGCGGTCAACCCCGGCAACTCGAAGATGTCCGTCAACGCCAAGGGTCGGTACAACTACGTCTGGAAGACCGACCCCGCCTGGGCCGGCACCTGCCGAGAGTTCGTACTCACCCTCGACAACGGATTCCAGTACCGCACCTACTTCAAGTTCGTCGGCTAACCCCTGACGCAGAGCCGGGGAGCGTTCCGAGCCACGGGATGCTCCCCGGTAGGGGTCAGGCGTAGAAGCCGGTCCGTAGCTCGATGCCGTGCTCCAGCCACGCCTTGAGGCAGCAGAGCATGTTCGTCCAGCCCTCGCAGTTGCCGTACGACGCCCGCTGCCCCTGCGGGGTGGGGCGCCACCCCTCCTCGGCGATGGTGACAAGGGTGCGATCGGCACCCAGCGGCTCGAACTCCATGGTGACAGTCGTGTGGTAGGCCCCGGTCGACTCCTCGCCGTCATCGGCCGCCCAGCGCAACACGATCCGTCGGTCCTGCTGCACCTCGACGACCTCCACCGGGAAGGCCCCGGGGAAGTCGGCGAAATCCCAGCTCACGGTGGCACCGGTGGCCAGGCGCCCCTTCGCTCCCCCGGTGGTGAAGTAGTGGGAGAGCTGCTCCGGGTCGACGACGGCCTCGAACACCTCATGCACCGGACGGCTGATCCGGCCGGCGATCTTGAATCGCAGGTCCATGCTGATCTCCTCACGCTGACATGTTGTATTTTTATAACATGTCAGACGGTCGCGCCGAGCCCGACAACCCGGACCAGGATCTGGACGAGGTGTTCAAGGCGCTCGCCTCACCGACCCGTCGACGCCTCCTGGACCTGCTCAAGGACCAGGCCCGCACCACCGGCGACCTGTGCGAACGGCTGGCACCCCTGGATCGGACCACGGTGCTGCAGCACCTGCGGGTGCTGGAGGCCGCCGGACTGGTCATCGCCCAACGCAAGGGGCGCGAACGGTGGAACCACCTCGATCCGCTGCCGATCAAGCGCATCCACGACCGGTGGATCGGCGCGTACGCCAGCGCGGCGGTGGACAAGCTCGCCGCACTGAAGTCCACTCTGGAGCGATCGACCCCGCGGTAACCGCCAGCTCATGACCCTTGACACTCCGATGTGTCTGCACGAAGATCAATGTCATGCGAAGCGCCTTTCTGACGAAGCGAGGTCACATCGACCTCCTGCGCGTCGCCAGCGCTGCCTGTCGACCCTGCCGCTGACGCCGGGTCATCCCCCTTCCTGCCCGCACGGGCGACTCCCTGCCATAGGTCTCCGGCCCTACCAGCACGCCCGTGTACGGCATTCGCTTCATCCGACAGGAGAGCTGTCCATCGTGCACACCATGTCCGTACGCCTGGCCACCGCCGGGCTCACCCTCGCCCTGCTGGGTACGGCGGCCTGGGTCGCTCCGGCGAACGCCTCGGCGTTGCCGGCGGTGCCCCCGTCGTCGCCCGGCATCCACCAGATCACCGGTTACCCCCGGCAGAACGTGCTTCCGGTCTGGCCGGCCAACCCCGCAGACGCCTCCATCCCGATCGGCGTCATCCCCTACCACGACATCGCGCCGAAGCTGAACGCGTTGCAGGCCGCCAGCAACCGGGTCTCCGCCCGGGTGGCCGGCACCTCCAGCGGCGGACACGACCTGTACGCGGTCGTCGTCACCGCCCCGGAGACGCGGCAGCAGGCCCGCCAGCAGGAGGAGTGGAAGCGCCTCATCGAGGAGGACCCGGTCCGGGCCCGCACCGACCGCAAGCTGCTGGCCGGGTACAAGACGCCGTTGTTCGTCAACGCCAACATCCACGGCAACGAGTGGGAGGGCACCGACGCGGCGCTGCGGGTCATCGAGGAGTTCGCCACCAGCGGTGACCCCGAGGTGACCCGGCTGCTGGAACGCAACCGGCTGATCTTCAACGTGACGGCCAACCCGGACGGCCGGATCGCCGGCACCCGGGCCAACGGCAACGGCTACGACCTCAATCGGGATCTGACGATCGTCTCGCAGCCGGAGACGAACCTGATCCGCGAGCTGATCATCGACACCAAGCCGATCATCACCCTGGATCTGCACGGCTACGTCAACCCGACGCTGCTGCACCCGAGCACCCCGCCGCACAACGTCAACAACGAGTACGACCTGTTCATCAAGCACGCCCTGCCGAACGCCCTCGGCATCGAGGAGGACCTGCGGGCCCTCGGCTACGCCGAGACGCAGCGGGCCCGCATCCCGTTCCGCGACGACGCGCCGGGGGTCTGGGACGACTTCCCGCCGATCTACGTGCCGTCGTTCGCGTTGTTGCAGAGCAGCATCCCGTACACCATCGAGGCGCCGCTCAACCCGCGCGGGACCAACCTGACCCCGCAGGAGCGCGTGCGGCGATCGGGAATCAACACCGACGTGCACGAGGTGGCGATCGCCTCGTCGCTGCGCTACATCCAGGAGCACCGCAACCAGCTCATCTTCGACCAGGCGGAGGTCTACCGGCGCGGCTGGGCCGGTGAGCCGCTGCGGGACATCCCCGACGGCTACGTGCCGGGCTGGGGTCCGGAGGACAACTACAACACGGTGTTCCCCCGGGCGTACGTGATCCCGACCGGTGCCGGGCAGCGGTCCGAGCCGGCCGCCGCGCGCCTGGTCGACCTGCTCATCGGCAGCGGTGGCCGGGTGTGGCAGGCCAAGCAGTCGTTCCGGGCCAACGGCACGAGCTACCCGGCCGGCTCGTACGTCATCGACCTGCACCAGCCCAAGCGGGGCCTGGTCAACTCGCTGCTGGAGCCGGGCATCGACCTGACCGACCGGGTGGACGACCTCTACGCCGGTCCGGCGGCCTGGAGTCAGGGCCTGACCTGGGGCGCCACCGTCGACACGCTGTGGGATGCCAAGCTGCCGAAGGTGCAGCTGAAGCAGGTGTACGACGGGGTGGCCACCGGCACCCTGCCGCCCGCCAGCGTCGACGTACGGCTGAACATCCAGGACGCCGCCGACCTGCTGGTGGTCAACTCGCTTATCCGCAAGGGCCTGCGGGTGCACCGGCTCGCCGACGGGTCGGTGGTGGTGCAGACCACCCCGGGCAGCCGCAAGCTGCTCCAGGATGCGGTCAAGACGCACGGCGTCACCTTCGAGCGGGCTCCGGCGCGTTGGACGGGTACCCCGCTGGGCGAGATCGTCGTCGGTTACCTGGGCGGTGTCGAGGCACGGGACACCCTGGCCGCCCTCGGCTTCGCGACCCGGGCGGTCACCGCCGCGACGCTTGCCGACACGCTTACCGACGACGTCGACGTGCTGCTTGTGGCGAGCAGCCTCAACGTGGCGAACCTGACCGCGACCAACCGGGCCGCGTTGGACGCCTTCCTGGCGCGTGGTGGCGGCGTGGTCGGCCTCGGCACCGCCGGGGCGAGCTTCGGCAACGCGACGTCGCTGTTGAGTGTCACCGCCACCGCCGGGCCGTCGCTGGCCAGCGGGGTGGCGAACGTGGTGAACCGGGGTGGTCCGGTCACCGCCGACGCCAGCGCGTACAGCTTCATCAGTCAGCCGGTCTGGTTCACCAACCTCGGCGCCGGGGTGAGTGTGGAGCAGTCGTACGCGGCGGACCCGCTGCTGGCCGGCTGGTGGGCGAGGACTGGGGCGAACGGGCAGACCGCTGCCGCGAACCAGGCAAGCATCGTGCGCACGGTGAGTGCCGGCGGCAACGGGGTGGTGCTCTTCGGCACCAACCCGACGTTCCGGCTGCACCCGAAGGGGCTGCACCCGCAGCTGGGCCGGGCCCTGCTGTGGGCCGCGCGACCGTGAGCTGAGCGTGCTGCGGGCCTCGGCGATCTCGCCGGGGCCCGCGTCGTCATCCAGCCCTGGAAGATTGGGCCGAATGGCCTGGTCGCCGGGGGTGCGGGGCGGACATCATGGGGACATGACGGGCCGTAGACCGGATGCCAGGTGTCCGCTCCGCCCCGGGCAGCCGTGCACGCTGTGTCAGCTGGACGTGACCGGGCCGCAGGACTGCCCGCTGGTCTACCTGGTGATGACCGACGAGGAGTTACGCGCCGGCACGCACCGGGCGTCCACCAGCCGCAGCGCGTTGGCACCGGCGACCAGACGGCGCTCCGCTTCGTCGAGCCCGGCCTGAGTCAGGGCCGTCTCGACCCGCTCGCGGCTGGTCTCGCGCGCACCGACCACGTGCAGCTCGGACAGCTCGGTCAGCACCCCGTCGGCCAGCAGCGACAGCAGCGCGGCGGCGTTGATGACGGTGAGAGTGGGCGAGCAGGCCGTCCAGGTCGGCGATGCGCGCGCTGCGTCAGGCGGTGGAGTCGGTCACGCCACTGCCGTACGGTGAGTCGATGATCGACCCGGTGAACACGATCCGTCAGGTGTGCCTGGGGCTGCCCGAGGTCAGCGAGCGTCTGAGCCATGGCACGCCGACCTGGTTCGTCCGCGACAAGAAGTGCTTCGCGCAACTGTGGCCGGACGGCCACCACCACAACGATTTCCCGCACCTGTGGTGTGCGGCGCCGCCCGGCTCGGCCGCCGAGTTGATCGCCGCGGACCCGGACGTCTACTTCCGGCCGCCCTACGTGGGGCATCGCGGCTGGGTGGGCGTACGCCTCGACACCGGCGTGCAGGCCGACGAGGTGGCCGAGGTCATCGAGGACAGCTACCGGATCGTGGCACCGAAGACGCTGGTGGCCCGCCTCGACGCGGCCGCCACGCAGGGCTGAGCACGTGGTGGGCCCGGCGCCACGGTCGGGCCCACCGCGGTCAGGTCACTGCAACGACACGTCGTCGAGGTAGAAGCTGTCGGTGCCCGAGGCCGTCTCGACGTAGAAGCGGGCGTTGGACAGGGTGCCGCTCCACGACACGGTCGCCGTACCGGTGAGCTGGGTCCAGCCGTTGGCGTTCACCGTCGCCGCCGGGGTGAGCTGGACGTAGCTCGTGGTGCCGTTGGCGGTCACCGCCAGGGTCGGCCGCACCGACGGCGTGCCGCTCTGCGACCGCACCCACAGGGTCGTGGTGTACGTCCGGCCGTTGGTCAGTGCCGAGGTCACGTCCTGGCTGGGGCCGTTCCACGATCCGGTGCGCCCGGAGTGCAGCAGCGACCGCGACCCGCTGCGGACGACTGTGGTGGCCGACGACAGGGTGCCGCTGCCGAACACCGACCAGCCGGTCGTGCCGTTCTCCATGGTGCCGTTGGTCAGCAGGTTTCCGCCACTGCCCGAGCCGGCGGTGAACCGCCAGTTGTTCAGGTTGAACAGGTAGCCGCTGCCGCCGGTGAAGCGCAGGTAGAGATCGCGGGTGCCGGTGGCGCCGCTGACGGTGCACGAGGTGTTGGCCCAGTTCTGCCAGCCGCCGGTGCCGGCCACGGCACAGCTGCCGACCAGCGGGCCGGTGGCGCTGTCCAGCCGCAGCTCGATGGTGCCGCCGCTGGTGGCCGAGGCGACCCGGGCGGTGAACGACGACGCGCCGGTGCCGAAGGCGACGCCCCGGACCCGGATCCAGTCGCCGTTCTCGATGAACCCGACGTTCACGCCGCCCTCGCTTGACGCTTCGGTCTCGATGCCGTTGCCCCAGTTGATGGTCTCGGCCTCCTGGGTGACGTACGGGTTGAGGGTGCCGATCTGGGGCGCGCCGGCGGTGGTCATGTTCATCACCGGGATCGATCCGTCGGCGTTGTAGGAGAAGCGTTCCACCGCCACCGAACGGGTGTAGCCGCTGCCGCCGGGCAGGGCACCGTTGTGGTAGAAGAAGTACGAGTTGCCGGCGTAGTCGATGATCCCCGGGTGGTTGGTGAAGCTGGCGCCCTGCCGGGGCATGACCGTCCCCCGGTAGGTCCACGGTCCGGTCGGTCCGGGTGCGGTGGAGTAGCCGATGAACTCGCTGCAACACTCGGCCGCGAAGACGTTGTAGTAGACGCCGTTGCGCTTGTATACCCAGGGACCTTCCTCGTACAGCGTCGGACGGCTGGAGTTGCCAGTGCGGGTGCCGAAGCCGGCGGTGGTCAGCGGGATCTGCGTCGGGCTGCCGGAAAACGAGATCATGTCCTGGTTGAGCCGGACGTACCACAGGTTCGGGTTGCCCCAGTAGAGGTAGGCCTGACCGTTGTCGTCGATGAAGGCGTGCGGGTCGATCTCACCGTTGCCGACCAGCGGGCGGCCGAGCGCGTCCCGGAACGGGCCGGTAGGTGAACTCGACACCCCGACCCCGATGACCATCTGCCCGTTGGACCGCTGCCGCACCGGCACGTACCAGTAGAACTGGCCGTTGCGGGCAACCACGTGCCCGGCCCAGGCGTTCGCGTCCGCCCAGGCGAACGTGCTCAGGCTCATCGGCACCCCGTGGTCGGTCCAGTTCGACATGTCCGTCGTCGAGAAGACCCGCCACTCCTTCATGGTGAAGTACGTCGAGGCGTCCTCGTCGCGGCCGGTGTAGACGTAGAGCCGGCCGTCGTGCACCAACGGCGCCGGGTCGGCGGTGTAGACGTGCTGGACGAAGGGGTTGTCCGCCTTCGCCGGTGCGGCGAGGAACGTCACGAGCATCAGCGGGACGGCCAGCCAGGCGAGCCACCGTCCGACCGACCGGCCGCGCAGGGGTACGGGTTCCATTGTGGACTCCTGAGGGTGGTGGAAGAGGTCCGACGCCCAGCCGGTCCGGGACGGGACCGCCGCGCGGGGCGGGGTGGGGCGGGACCACGACGTCGACAGCCGGTCGAGCCAACCGAAAACGGCGAATGTTAGCGCCAACATCGGGTCATCGGCCCTCTTGGCTCCCGCACGCGACGCTAACATGTGAGCGATCACATAACAAGAAGTCCGTCGATGCCTGCCGTCCCGCCGGTGCAGGGTCGGCCGGTGGCGGGTGCGGGCGCCCGACCAGCGGCCGGATACGGTGGCAGGCATGGCGAGGGTACGGGTGACGGTGTGGTCGCACTGACCTGGCACGGACACAGCACCGTGTGGCTCGAGGACTCCGGCACCCGACTGCTCACCGACCCGCTGCTGCGTGACCGGCTGGCCCACCTCCGCCGTCAACGTGGTCCGCTCCCCCGGCTGCCCGGTGCACCGGACGCCGTACTCGTGTCGCACCTGCACGCCGACCACCTGGACTTCGCGTCGCTGCGCCGGCTGCCCGCTCGGACCCCGCTGGTGGTGCCGGCGGGCGCCGCCCGGCTGGTCCGCCGGGTCCTCGGCCCGGCCGCCGGCACCTGCACGGAACTGTCGCCGGGCGAGCAGATCACCATCGGCCGCGTCACGGTCCGCGCCGTACCCGCGCATCACCATCCCGGCCGTGGCCCCTGGTCCCGGCAGCAGGCACCCGCCATCGGCTACCTGATCGACGGCCAGGCCCGCACCTGGTTCGCCGGCGACACCGGCCTGTTCGACGAGATGGCCGACCTCGGGCCGGTCGACCTGGCGCTGATCCCGGTCGGCGGATGGGGTCCCACCCTCGGGCCCGGTCACCTCGACCCGCCGGCGGCGGCCGAGGCGGTACGCCGCGCCGCCGCAGCCTGCGCGGTGCCGATCCACTACGGCACCTTCTGGCCGATCGGCTGCGACCGGATCCGCCCCGACCGGTTCCTGCACCCCGGCGACGACTTCGCCCGGCACGCCGCGGCCCTCGCCCCGGGCACCCGGACAGTGGTGCTGTGCCCGGGTCAGTCCGTCACCGTGCGTCAGTCGTGACCGCCACGCTCGGCGCACTGGCCTGGCTCACCGTGGTGGTGCTGTTCGGCGCCGTCGTCCCGGTGGTGCCGACCGGCGCGGCGGTCTCCGGCGCCGCCGCGCTCGCCGCACACCAGGATCCGGTGACCGTGCTACTCGTCGTGCTCGCCGGGGCGATCGGGGCGTACGTGGGTGACCTGGCGGTCTACCTGGCGATGTGCTGGGGCGGGGAGCGCTTCGCGCGGCGGCTGCGCTGGCTGCGCGGCCCGAACCGGCTCGACCGGGTGTCGGCGCGGGTACGCGAGGGCGGGGTGGCGATGTTCCTGGTGTCCCGGCTGATCCCCGGCGGGCGGTTGCCGGTGCTCCTGGCGGCGGCGGTGTCCGGGCTGCCCTGGCGGCGTTTCGCCGTGGCCAACCTGCCGGCCAGTCTGCTGTGGTCGGCCCTGTACGCCGCGATCGGCGTGCTCGGTCGGGCCGTCTTCCCCGAACCGTGGCAGAGCGTGGTCGCCGCGATCCTGATCGTGGTCCTGATCAGCCAGGCACTGGGCTGGTGGGGACGCCGACGCCCGCTGCCGGTTCCGCCACCAGCGTCACCGGCTCCGCCGGCCTGACCGGCCTGGTCGGACTGGCCGGGCCGGTCGGGTTGGCCGGGCTGGTCGGGTTGGCCGGGTTGTCGGGTTGGCGCAGGCCGAGCCGGTGCAGCCAGCGGAGCAACTGGCGGTGCACCGCGTCCGGTCCGACCAGTTCGCCCTCCTGCGGCCAGGCGGCGGGATGGATGAGCACGGCCTCGTTCTGCCACCCGCCGAGCCCGCCATGGCTGCCCACCAGTTCTTCGAACGCCGGCACCTCCTCGATGCCGGGCTCCACCGCACTGATCACCACCAGGTCACCGACGTGCGCCATCTGCTGGTGTCGCAGCAGGTCGTGGCGGGCTCGCGGCCCGTAGGGCGTCAGCGGATCGTCGCCGTCGACCTGGCCGTCGGACAGCCGGTGGACTCCCCGCGCGCCGATGGCCAGCGGGCCGGCGGCGGAGTCGACCACCACCAGGCCGATGCCGGGATGAGCGGTCAGGCCGTCGATCAACCCCGGGGCCACCGCGTCGACGCGGTCGCGGGTCAGTCGCCCCGGATGGTGGGCGAGGTAGATCATCGCCAGGTTGCCGGAGGCCACCACCACGGTCTCCGGTTCGTTGCGGTCGACGGCCGGCGCCGGCTCGGCCGCCTCCGGCGCTCCGGCCGCCGAGCGGGCCGCCACCCGGGTCGCCGTGGCGGTCATCCCGCTGCGGCCGGTGACCTCGGTGAGCAGCCGGTCGACCCGCTCCCACGTCTCGGGGCGGCCACCCGGCTCGTCGTCGACCGGCGCCGGCAGGATCTCCTGCGTGGCGGTCAGCCGCCGCACCAGCTGGGTCAGCGATTCGCCGTAGCGCTGGCGGAACGTGGCACCCTGGCTCTGCCCGTGGTCGCTGAGCACCACGACGTGGTAGCGCCGGGCCCCCTCGGCGGCCAGCCGGTACAGGATGCCGAGCGTGTGGTCGAGCGTCTCCAGGGCCGCCATCGCCTCCGGCCGGGCCGGCCCGGCGTGGTGGGCCACCTCGTCGTAGTCGACGAAATCGCAGAAGATCACCGGTGCGCCCCGGGCCATCTGCTCGGCGATGAGCGCGACGTTGAGGTCGCTGAGCAGACTGGCCAACGGTCGCAGCGCCAGGTAGAAGCCGCCCCGGTCGGCCCTGGGCTGCACGCCGCGTACCCGCCGCCGCCGTGCCCCGTGCACTTCCCGCAACACCTGACCGGCACCGAGCACCACCGCGCGGGCGAAGCCGTACGGGCTGGTCATGAAGGCCGCGTAGCCCGGAGTGGACCGCCCGGGCAGACCGGCACGACTGATGGTGAACAGGCTGGTGGGAGCATCACCGGAGAAGGCGGTGCTGATGCTGACGCCGCCGTCGCGCAGCAGACCCCGGCCGGTGGAGGCCCGCCGCTCGACCTCTGCCGCGTCCCGGGGACGGCTGGTGACCACGAGCCGACCCGGTTCACCGTCGGCTGTCGCCTTCTCGTACCACCGGTAGGCCGGCACGTGGTCGACCTCACCGTACAGCAGACCCGCCTGCGCGGCGGGGGTGGTGGCGGGCAGCCCGGTGTGCCAGCGGGTCATCCGGTGACTGCCCGACCGCAGCCAGCTACCGATGGTCGGCAGGTTGCCCGCACGCACCGCCCACTGCACCACCGGCGCGGCCACCCCGTCGAGCTGGATGATCAACAAACCGTGGGCCGGCTCGGCGTCGTCGGTGGACGTGGCAGCGGCCCGACGCCACGGCCGCCAACGCGGGCGGCCGTCCAGGCTACGGCGGACCCTACTCATCAACCGCCGCATCTCGCTGACGAACGAGTCGTCGGTGCCGGCGTCGGCCAACCAGTTGACCATCGCGGCGAGCGCCACGGCCAACCAGGCGGCGGCGAACGCCACCGGAAACCCGGCCACGTGCGCCTCCGGCGCCAGCCGCAACGCCACGTACATCACGATGGCCTGGACACCCACCCCGATGGCCAGGGCACCGAGCCCACCGAGCGCGGTGGCCAGCGCCAGCAGCAGCGGGCGCAACACCGCACCGACCGCGGTGACCAGCCCGACCAGCCACAACAACCCGACCAGGCCGGTGGTGGTCACCCCGGGCAGCAGCCAGAACGTCGAGCTGAGCACCACGAACGAGGTCACCATGCTGCGCAGCAGCGCCCGCATCCGGGCGAGGGTCGGGCGATGGTAGTCGCGCAACATCCGCAGGCCGAGCCGGACGGTCTCGGGTTGAGCCTGTCCGGCAGCCACCTGCGGTTCCATCCCGCCACCATGCCACAGCCGAACCAACAAGATCCAAAAGGTCGGGCGGTGGACGGTGCCTGCGATCAGCCGGACGGACGGGCCGGCCAGCACCGCACCGCGAGGACACCGGCCAGCAACGCCACACCGACGAGGTGGATCAGGCGTACGCCGGTGGCGGCGGGAAACGACGCGCCCGGCAGCATCGGCACCGTGACCAGGCCCACGGCGGCGACGACGGTGACGGCGCCCCAGAATGCCTTCGGGCGAGTGGCCCGCTCGGGCCTGTCCGCTCCCCTGGCGTCGGGCCGCCCGAGACGGGCCAGGCACCAGATCGCGACGACGGCACCGAGCACGGTGCTGGTCAGATCCGACAGCGTCCACCAGGCGACATCGGTGACGCTCGACCAACGGACACCGAACACCACAAGCAGCCAGTCGTCGGTGTGGGTGAGCCAGTCCCAGGCAAGGTGGCTGGCCGCACCGAGCAACGCCGAGGTGACGGTGACCCACAAGCGATGGCCGCCGCCCGCCGGCGCTCCGTCGACCCACCACCCGAACCGGCGATTCCGCGGCAGGTGTGCCGCGACAGTGCCGATCGAGGACCGGAAGATCCAGGCGTACGCCAGTGCCACGGGTAGGCACCACCAGAGCAACGCGGGCCAGGTGTGCGTGTCGGGAAAGCCGGGCCCGTCCGCCCGGTGCATCAGGTGGGCCACGTCCGGTGCCACGGCACCGCTCGACAACGCCACACCGTCGAACCACCGTGGCCGCCACAGCTTCAGCGGCAGGACCGCCGCCAGATGCGAGGGCAAGGTCAACGGCACCGCGGAAGTCTAGTGGTCGGCGCCTGTCAGCCGAACCGGTCGTCGACCTCGGCCGCGACCGACTCCGGGACGCGCATCCGCCAGGCGTCGGTGACGAGTTCGGCGAGGCGCTCGGCGTCCACCCGCGCCAGTCGCAGCATGACCAGGGGCAGCCCGTCGTAGCCGGGGGCGGTGAAGAAGGTCTCCGGCTCACCCAGCAGCAGCGCCTGCTTCTCGGCCTCGTCACCGACGTACAGCACGGCGATGTCGGTGCGGATGGTGCGGGGCTCGCCCGGGCGACGCTCAGGATAGGACCAGACGAAGCCCTTGTCCGCGACCCGGAAGTCGAAGCCGTCGCTGTCGATCTCCACCACCTGGGGCAACGCCAGCGCCAGGCGCCGCACGTCGTCGGCGTCAGCCATCGTGGCTCCCACCGGACACAGCCTGCTGCATGCCGCCAAGGCTAGTGCGCGGGTCCGACATCACGACGTCCGCGTACCGACCTGCGCCGACGGGTACGGCGATAGGCTGTCGTCGTGTCCACGCCGGCTCTCGACGCACTCGCCGCGGCCGGCCTGCGCCACCAGGTCGTCGAACACGGCCCGGTCCGCAGCCTCGACGAGGCCGCGGCCGCCCTCGGCGCGGCGGTCCCCGACGTGGTGAAGACCCTTGTGGTACGCCGCGGCGACGACGACTACCTGTTCGTGCTCGTACCGGGTGACCGGGTCATCTCGTGGTCCCGGCTACGGGCGCTGCTCGGGGTGAACCGGCTGTCCCTGCCGGACGCCGACACGGCCAGGGCGGTGACAGGCTACGAGCGGGGTGCCATCACCCCCTTCGGCGCGACGACCCGATGGCCGGTCGTCGCCGACGAGCGGATCCGGGGCCGCACGATCACCCTCGGTACCGGCCGACACGGTACGGCGGTGCTCGTCGAGGCCGACGCCGCTGTGGCAGCACTCGCCGCCACCCTCGCCGACATCACCGACCCCGCCGCCTGACAGCGGACCTGCTTCCAGCGGACGGTGATCGACTCCGTTTCGTTGAAACGGCGGTATCCCACCACTGCGTACCCCGCCGTTTCGGCGAAACGGCGCGCCGCGGCAGCGGCCCGGTGCTGGCGCGGCCCTCCCCCACGCCACGCTTCTTGGCGCTGGCCTTGATGTGTTCGTACTGCCGTTCCCGCTTGGGACTCGATCCTGCTGGCATCGTTTCCTCCACACGACCTGGGACGGGGAGTCCTTCCGGTGCAGACATGCCCAGGTCCACCCGGGCCAAACACATCGACGATCGACGTGCCGATGCTCCCCTCGACCGGATGGGCGCAAGGACGGACCGGGTGGTGCCGTTGGTGCGGGGCCGGCCGTGAGCACTGATTCGTAGGGAAACACCGGATTCGACGTAAGGCCGGACGGCATAGCGTCGGAGGATGCTCAGAACTCCGTTCGCGGGCCGGCTCGGCGGCCGGTTCGACGCGGTCGCCGTGCGCCGCTGGGTGAGCGGCGCACTGGTCCTGACCTGCGCTGTCGTGCTGACCGCCGGATGCAGCGCGGTCAAGCTGCCAGGTGGCGGCGGGGACGCCGACGACCGGTACGGGTACGCCCCGAAGCCGGACGACTCCGTGGTCTACCAGCCGGACGTGGTGCTCGTCGAGGGCGGTGGCAAGGCCATCCGCTCGGTCAGTGACGACGGGTTCACCTATGTCGTCGACGGTGACGCCCCCGGCGCGGAGGAACTCCAGCCAGGCAAGATCATGTTCGCCACCAGTCAGGCGGTCGGCCGGGTGGTACGGGTGGAGAAGTCCGGCGGCGACCGGGCGGTCACCCTGGCCCCGGTGCAGTTGACCGATGTGGTCCGCGACGCGGACATCACCTTCGACCAGCCGCTCGACCTGACCGCACAGCAGTTCAGCCCCCTACCCGACCTGCTCGGCGAGGTGGTCGAGGAGGACGCACCGGCCACCCCCGTGCTACCCGACGCGGCGGACGCCACCGGCCTGACCGGCAACGCCATCGGCATGGGCGGCGGCACGCTCGGCCTGAACGGAGGCATGGGCGGCGCGCTCGGCCTGGGCGCGAACGAGAGCGAGTTGTCCGACCTGCGGATCGCCGTACCGCCGATCGTGCTCGGGCCCGCTCGCGCACCCGGCGGCGGCGGTGCGGCCCACAGCATGGAACGGAAGATCGGCGGGTGGGGCGTCACCGCCTACCTGGGTCGTACCAAAGTGGGCCTGACCGCGCAGCACAGCACGGCGGCCTCCGGCCTCAAGGTCGACTTCGACATCCAGTTGCTCCTCGACAACCTGCGGCTGTCGGGCAACGTGAAGGTGACAAACGGGGTGATCCCCCACCCTCGGCTCCGCATCGACGGGGTGCACGGCCTCGCCATCACCGTCGCGGCCGGCGCGCAGGGTGGGCTGAGTGACAACAAGAAGGCGCGGATCGACCTACCTATCGAGTTGTCGCAGCCGATCATCATCGGCGGCTTCCCGGCGACGCTCAAGCAGACGTTCAAGTTCCTCGTCCAGACGGCGTTCACCGCGAAGAACGGCAACATCTCGGGCACCGGCCGGTGGGGCCTGACCGGACCGATCGGCTACGAAGGCGGCTCGGTGCTCACCCCGACCTTCTCCGTGCAGGAGAGCATCATGCAGTCGCTGCGGGGGGTGTCGGTCGGCGTCGAGGCAATCGTGGTGGCCGCGGAGTTTCGATTCGGTCTGATGCTCGGTCTGCCGGTGGCCGGCGCCGGGCCGTTCGTCGGCGTGGTGGCCTCGCTGGGGCTGACAAACGGTTCGGCGGCCGGTCGGGTGGGTCTGCCGTTGGCCGGGCCGGCGGTGAAGTGCCGGGGCACCACGCTCGTGGTGACCGCGCGGGCCGGTGAGGGCCTCAACGTCTCCGCGCCGTTGGCCAAGGCGATCGAGGTCGTGCTCGGGGTGCCGATCCCGAAGGAGGCCACCTTCGTCAGCAAGGACATCATCAACCGCACCGTCGTCGAGCCGGACGTACCCCTGTGTCGGGACTGACACCGATCACCAAGGGCTCCGGCCCGGCGGGGAGACCGCCGGGCCGGAGTTTGTAGTGCTGTTGACAGGTACCGGATCAGTGCTTGTGCACGCCGCCGGTGACCTTGCTCTTGTGGACGTGGCAGTGCTTGTGGTCCATGTCCTCGGTCTTGACCTTGCCCTTGACGGTGCTCTCCACGATCGACACCACCGAGGCCTTCTTGGCGTCGATGGAGCCGTTCACCGTCGAGTTGAAGATGATCAGGCCAGCGCCTTCCTTGACCTTGATCGAGCCGTTCTGGGTCGCCCCGTCCATGCAGGTGATGCCGGACTTGACCTCCAGGTTGCCCTTCTTCTGCTTACCGGTCAGCACCTTGGTGCAGGCCGGGTAGCTGGGCTGGGTCTGCGGGTTCAGCTCCTCGAAGGCGATCGCCCGGGCGTTGTTGGTACGCGGGTCGTCCAGCTTGAGGACGTCCAGGCCCTTCTGAATGTCGTTCGAGTAGATGTAGCCGTTGTTCCAGTACGCCGACCAGGATCCACCGAGGATGTTCCGGGTGTCCGACAGCGGACCCCGCTCCCAGTAGGCGATCTCGAACGGGTTGGCGGAGTCGGTGAAGTCGATCACCGAGATGCCGCCCTGGTACCACGCCTGGACCATGATGTCGCGGCCCATGGCCGGGATCAGCGAGCCGTTGTGGGCAACGCAGTTCTCCCGGGTGCTGTTCTCCCGCGGGATCTTGAAGTAGCTCTTGAAGACCAGCTGGCGGTTGGCCCCGGAGCCGACGATGTCGTAGATCGCGTTCGCGCCCTGGTTGTCCCGGTAGGCGGGGGTGCAGATCGCGCCGCTGCCGCCACCGAGCTCGTCGGTGAACAGCACCTTGGTGCCGGCGTTGTTGAACGTGGCCGAGTGCCAGAACGCGAAGTTCGTGTCCTGGACCTGGCTCAGCACCACCGGGTTCTCCCGGTCGGAGATGTCCATCAGCACACCGTCACCCATGCAGGCGCCGGCCGCGAGGTCCAGCTCCGGGTAGGCGGTGATGTCGTGGCAGCCGCTGGTGCGGGCGCCGCCGCCGTCCGGGAAGAGCACCGGAGTGGACACCACGGAGGCGCTGGTCGGGTTCGCCAGCGGAACCTTGATGATCGAGATCTTGTCGTGCGGCGTCTTGCAGTACGCCGCGGTCGCCGACGGGCTGTAGGACTGGACGTAGACGTAGAGGTCCGTCGCCTTGACCGTCTTGGCCTTCGGGCCCTTGCCGACGACCTTGTCCTTGCCGGGGACCAGCGTCAGCGTGTGCGAACCGCAGTCGGTGCGGACCGACTTGATGTACCGCGGGTTCGCCTTGTCGCTGACGTCGAAGATCCGGACGCCCTCCCAGTGGTCCGGGTTGGCCACCGAGCCGGCACCGCTGTTGCACGAGTCGTCGCTGCGGGGCGAGTCGACCGCGAAGAACAGCAGGTTGCCGAAGACCGACGGGTCACCCTGCCCACCGGGGCAGACGACCTGGCTGACCACCTGCGGCGAGGCGGGGGTGCTGACGTCGTAGACGGTGAACCCGTTGTAGTTGCCGGCGAACACGTGGTCGCCCTGGAAGGCCAGGTCGCTGTTGTACGAGGACTCGGCGGCGAAGGCGCCGAGCTTCGGCACGTTGGCGATCTGGGTGAGGTTGGCGCTGCTGACGATCTCGTCAACGCCCGGGATCACGTTCGCGGCGGCGCTTGCCGGCGCCGCCGCGACCGTGCTGAGGAGGAGGGCGCCGGTGGCGGCGAGGCCGAGGACGGCCCTCCGCTTCCCTCGCGCGGTCGGTTGTGACATGTAGTTACACCCTTCGTCGTGGGTGAATTGGGGGTAGCGGGACGATAACCTGCGGCACCGGGAATTTTTGTGATTTGGACCACAGTAGACCGAACGCCATGATCACGATTAGGCAACACCGGGAGCACGAACAACCGCAGGAACGACTAATGACGTCTTTTCCACGCCCTCAACCCCTGCTGTCATATCCGCAGGCCGCGTTACGATCCCGGCCAACCTCGGGTCCACGGCGGGAGGCAAGTCGTGCAAGGCGTACGGATAGGCAAGGTTCTCCGCCAGTCGCGGGCGGTCGTGCTGATCGAACTGGCGGTGCTGGCGGTGCTCGCCGTCGGGGCAACGGTGCTGTTCCTGATGCCGGACGACACATCGGAGCCGGCGGCGACCGCCAGCCCGACGCAGGCCATCGAGTTGCCCGGCCTGCCCGACTCCACCGCGCCGGTGGTGATGCCCGGCCGTCCCGGCGAAGAGGCCCGGACGGCGCCGGCGAACGAGGTGCCGGCCCTGCCGCGCCAGCCACACAACAACGCGGACATCCGCTTCGTCACCATGATGATCCCGCACCACGAGCAGGCGCTGGTGATGGCCCGACTGGTCCCCGACCGAGGCGAGAACGAGCAGCTCAAGCGCATCGCGGCACGCATGCTGGCGGCTCAGGAGCCCGAGATCAAGTTCATGGAGACCTGGCTGGCCGAGCGCGGCCTGGACCGCAGCTCCGGCGGCGACCACCAGCACACGATGTCCGGCATGCAGTCGGCGGAGGCGCTGAACCGTCTCACCGCCGCTCGCGGCGCCGAGTTCGACCGGATGTTCGTCGCCATGATGACCGAACACCACGAGGGTGCGATCAAGATGGCCAACGAGGCGCTCGTGCTCGGCAGCGAACCCCTCATCAACGAGATGGCCAGCAGCGTGGTGGTGGAGCAGAACGTCGAGATCAACCGGATGCGCCAGGTGCTGGCCAGCGAAGACTGACCTACGGGTACGGGCGACGTCGACCAGCCACTGCCCTTCGTCGGGGCCAGCGGGGCTTGTCGGAACGACGGCGTGCAATGTCGGGGGTGGCCGATAGCGTGCGGGCTGAAACCGACGAAAGGGACCCGCCATGACCGAGCCGCCGTTACCGGCCGAGCGCGCCGACCTGCTGGAAGCGCTGCAACTGCAGCGCTTCTTCCTGCGCAACACCACCCGTGATCTCACCGACGAACAGGTCGGCCAGCGCAGCACGGTCAGTGAGCTGTGCCTCGGCGGGCTGATCAAACACGTCGCCGACACCGAGCAGACCTGGACGAGCTTCATCAAGCTCGGTCCGACGGCGATGCCGAGCGCCACCGACCCGGCCACCTTCGAACGGCGAGCGCAGACGTTCCAGATGCTGCCCGGTGAGACACTGGCCGGCATCCTCGCGGCCTACGACACGGTCGCCACGCACACCGACGACCTGATCCGCACCCTGCCCGATCTGGACGCCAGCCAACCCCTGGCCGAGGCACCGTGGTTCGAGTCCGGTGTCCGCTGGTCGGCGCGCCGGGTGCTGCTGCACCTCATCGCCGAGACGTCCCAGCACGCCGGCCACGCCGACATCATCCGCGAGGCCATCGACGGCGCCAAGAGCATGGGCTGACGGCTGGAGCACCGGCGCATCTCAGTCCTTTCAGTACGCCAGGCGACAGGCCGGGGAGCAGTCAGCTGGCATACTCGGCCGGGCCAGGTCGGGCCGAAGATGGTGGTGGAGTGCAGTTCCGGGTGCTGGGGCCGCCGGAGGTGGTCCGGGACGGGCGGGTGGTGCCGCTCGGTGGGCCCAAGCAGCGGGCGCTGCTGGTGCTGTTCCTGCTTCGGCCGAACCGGTTCGTCGCCGCCGACTGGCTGGTCGACGCGCTGTGGGACGGTCGACCGCCGCCCAGTGCGGACATCACGCTGCGTACGTACGTGGCGGGGCTGCGCCGGGCCGTGGAGCCGCACCGCTCCCCCCGCGAGGCGGCCCGCGTCCTGCGGAGCCGGTCGAAGGGCTACGAGCTTCGAGTCGACCCCGACAGCATCGACGCGACCCGGTTCCGGCACCTGGTGGACCGGGCGGCGGAGCGCCTGAGCGCCGGTGAGCCGGCGGCCGCCGAACGCGACTACCACGACGCGTTACGCCTCTGGCGGGGCGAGCCGATGACCGGAGCGGCCGAGTTGGCCGCGGTGCGTCCCGAGGCGGCGCGGCTGGCCGAGCTGCGACTCATCGCCGAGGAGGGACGGTTCACCGCGGCCGTCGCCGCCGGCAGGCACGCGGCTGTCCTCGCCGAGCTGCGTCAGTTCGTGGCGGCCCATCCGGTCCGCGAGACCGCCCGCGCCCAGTTGATGCTGGCGCTGTACCGGGCCGGCCGGCAGACCGAGGCGCTGGCCGCGTACGACGAGGGCCGCCGGGTCCTGGTCGACGAGTACGGAATCGATCCCGGCGTACACCTGCGCGAGCTGCACACGCTGATCCTGGAACAGGCGGTCGCGCCCGCCGCCGCACCCCTGTCGGCGCAGGTGAGCACCGGTTCGCTCGCCACAGCGACGCAGGGCATAACCCGTGCGCCGGGCGTGCCGGCGCAGGTGGGGACCGGTTCGCGTCTCGTGCCGGTGGGGTCGGGTGACCCGGCGGAAGCGCTGGTGGGTCGGGGTGCGGAGCGGGCCCGGCTGGTGGCGGCGCTGGCCGGGGCGACCCGCGAGCACGGCCGCAGCGCCATCGTGGTCGGCGAACCGGGGATCGGCAAGACCAGCCTGGCCGCGACGGTCAGCGCCGTCGCCCGGGCCGACGGCGTCGCGGTGGTGTGGGGACACTGTCCCGACCTCGGGCAGGCGCCGCCGTTCTGGCTGTGGCGGCAGGTGGTGCGCGGCCTCGTGGCCATGCCACAGGTCGGGGCCAGCGGAACGGTGCGCGGGCTCGACGGGTTCGCCGCCGGGCCGACCCACGACGCGACCGGCGAGGTCAGCCCCGATCCGGCGGCCCGGTTCCAGGCGTACGAGGCGGTGGCGGAGCTGGTCCGCGCGGCGGCCGAGCCGGCCGGGCTGCTCATCGTCCTGGACGATCTGCACGCCGCCGACCCGGACTCGTTGCTGCTGCTGCGCTTCCTCACCACCGCGCTGCCCGGCACCCGCGCCCTGGTGCTGGCCACCCTGCGGCCGTACGAACACGATGCGGCGTTGGTGGCCACGGTGGCGGAACTGGCCCGCGGCCCCGGCTTCGGTCGACTGCGGCTGACCGGGTTGACCACCGACGCGGTGGCCGACCTGGTGCGGCGACGCACCGGCGCGCCACCGGCCGGGCCGGCGCTGGCCCGGTTGGTCACCCGCACCGGCGGCAACCCGTTCTTCATCACCGAACTGCTGCGTGCCCGCGCCGATCCGGCCGGCACGGACCTGCCGCCGAGCATCCGGGACACCGTCCGGTTGCGCCTCGGTGGGCTGCCTGCGGCGGCCCGCGACTGCCTGGCCCTGCTCGCGGTGGCCGGTGACGATCTGGACGCCACCACGATGGCCGAGGTTCTCGACCTGTCGGCGGAGGCCGTCGCCGAGGCGCTGAGCGCGGCCTACACCGCCGAGTTGGTCACCGAGGCCGAGCCGGGCGGGGTGCGGTTCCGTCATCCGCTGTTCGCGGAGGTCGCCTACGCCGAGTTGCCGCCGCCTCGGCGGGCCACTCTGCACGCCCGGCTGGCCGGTGTTCACGAACGGTCCGGGGTGGTCGGCCCGGCCGAGTTGGCGCGCCACTACGGGCAGGCCGCCGGACTCGGTCACGAGGCGGACCACCTGCGGTGGTCGCTGGCGGCGGCCGACGACGCCACCCGACGGTTCGCCTACGAGGACGCGCTGGGCCACCTGGACCGGGCGGCACACCGGTTGGCCCGGGCCGTCGGCTCCGCCACGGCGGCCCGCACCGAACTCGACGTGCAACTGCATCGGGCGGCGTTGCTGCAGATGACGGTGGGCGTCGGCGCCGACGCCGTCGACCAGGTCTGCGCCCGGGCCCGCGAGCTGCTCACCCTGGTCGGGCCGGACACCGACGTACGACCGGCGTTGTGGGCGCTGGGCGAGTTGGCCGCCAACCAGGCCGACTACGCCGGCTGCACCGAGCTGGCCGAGCGACTCTGCCGAGCCGGCACCGCCAGCGCCACCCAACCCCAACCCCACACCCACACCAGCACCAGCACCGGCACCGGCACCGGCACCGGCACCGGCACCGGCACCGACGAGTTGACCGTGGCGGCCGGTGAGTACCTGCTCGGGGTGGTCGGCTACTTCACCGGCCGGCTCGCCGTGGCCGACCAGCGGCTCACCGCCGCGATCGACCGGCTCGGGGCGGTGGACTCGCGGCTGCTGGGCCGGCAGGTGGGTCGCCTGCCGGTGCTGGCCGCCCACAACTTCCGGGCCCTGGTCAGATCATTGCGCGGTGACCCGGTGGCGGCCCGACGCGACATCCGGGACGCCGAACTGCTCGCCGAGCGGCTGGACGACCCGTACGGTCGGGCCAACGCCGCCCTGTTCGCGGCCTGGACGGGCGTTCAGGAACGGGACGTGCCGATGGTGCGGGCCGCCGCCGCCCGATGTCAGGAGATCGGCGCGGCCAACGGCATGCCGCACTTCGTGGCCACCGGTGGGTTCTTCCGGGAGTGGGCTGCCGCCCGAGGTGGTGCCCCGGACCGGCTGGCGGCGATGCGCGCCGCGGTGGAGGGCATCTACCGTCCCGGGCTGCGCGCCACCCGCACCGTCACCTTCACCGCGATGGCCGAGGCGTACCTGGCCGCGGGTGACCGGGACACCGCGGCGGCGTTGGCGCAGGAGGGCCTGGCCGTGGTGGACCGGCTCGGTGAGACGGTGTTCGCCGCCGAACTGCACCGCATCCGCGGCGTCGCCCGCGACGACCCGGCCGCGCTGGCGGCCGGTGCCCGCCTCGCCGAGGAACAGGGCGCCGAACTGCTGCTGGCCCGGTTCCCACCGCAGCTCGACGGCCGGTCGAGCTGACCTCCACAACATCTCCACGCGTCTTCCACACCCGGCTGCTGTGCTGAGCACCGTCAGATCCGGCCCGGACACACCGGGCAACGGTGTGGGAGGAACAGTCATGAAGCCCGCTCAGCCAGCACCGCAGCCGGCAGCGACCGAGGTCGATGTCGTGGTCATCGGATGCGGTCCGGTCGGCGCGTTGACCGCGAATCTGCTCGGCCTGCGCGGGGTGCGCACACTTGTGGTGGAGCGCAGCACGACGCCGCACGGTCAACCCCGGGCGTTCTCCTGCGACGACGAGGCGTTGCGGATCTACCAGCAGGTGGGCCTGCTCGACCAGATCGGCGCGGACCTGCACCAGCCGGCCCGGGCCGACTACGTCAACGCCGCCGGGAAGACCTTCGCCACCATCGACTTCTCACAGGTGGACTTCGGGTTCGGGCACGCGCCGCTGAACTTCTTCGACCAGCCGCGCCTGGAGCACGTCCTGCGGGGCGGGCTCGACCGGTACGACCACGTCGAGCTGCGGCTGGGCACCGAACTGGTGAGCCTCTACCAGGACGACGACCGGGTGCACCTGGTGCTGCGCGACGTGGCCACCGGGCAGTCGTACCCGGTGCAGGCCCGGTACGTGCTGGGTTGCGACGGTGCCCGCAGCACCACCCGCGCGGCCGTACGCATCCCGCTGGCCGGGGCGAGTTACGCCGAACCGTGGCTGGCCGTCTCCGGTGACGTGCCGGCGGAGGCGATCCGTGCGCCGCACACCACGTTCGTCTGCGACTGGCGGCGGCCGGCGTTCGTCTCCCCCGGTGCCCGGGGCAGCTACCGGGCCGAGTTCATGCTCCAGCCGGACGAGACCGAGGCCGACATGACCCGTCCGGAGCGGATCGCCGAACTTGTCGCGCCGTACGTCGATCCGGCCCGGTTCACCGTCACTCGGGCGGTGATCTACACCTTCCACCATCTGATCGCGCAGCGGTGGCGGGAGGGGCGGGTGTTCCTGCTGGGCGATGCCGCCCACCAGATGCCCCCGTTCCTCGGGCAGGGCCTGTGCAGCGGGCTACGCGACGCGGCGAACCTGACCTGGAAGCTCGCCCTGGTGCTCGGCCGCGACGCCGACCCCGCGCTGTTGGACACCTACGAGGCCGAACGGCGTGGGCATACCGCGGCGATGGCGGACACCAGCGTCCGGCTCGGACGGGTGTTCCTGGCCCGTAGCCGCCCCGCCGCCTGGCTGCGGGACACCGCGCTGCGGGCGGTGCAGGCCGTGCCCCGGGTCCGCCGGTTCGTGCGGCGTTTCGAGTTCAAACCCCTGCCGGCGTACGACCGGGGCCTGTTCGCCGGTGGGCGGCGCCACGGTGCGGTGGGCACGATGTTCCCGCAGCCCCGGGTCACCGTGGCCGGGTCGACCGACCCGGTCCTGCTGGACGAGGTGCTCGGTGCCGGATTCGCCCTGCTGGGCACGGCGGTGCCGGCTGGCGGGTCCGGCTGGCCGGGGGTGCCGGTGCGCACCGTCGTGGTGCATCCGGCAGGCAGCACGGGACCGGCCCCGGCCTGCGCCGAGCCCGATGACGCGCAGGTGCACGTCGTCGACGTCGACGGCGTGATCGTCTCGTGGCTGCGTCGGCACCGGTGTGACGCGGTGGTGCTGCGGCCGGACCGGTTCGTCTACGCCCTCGGGTCCGCAGCGGACGACGCGATGCTGCCGTCCCTGGCGGCGGCGCTCGGTACGCCCGACACCGTCACTGTGGCGCGGTCGACCTGATCGGTCAGCGGGCGCAGCGTCCGAGGTCGACCAAACGGCCGGGACATCACCGTCCCTTTCCGACTTTCCGCCGGTCAGCGGGGTGAGCGGGGTGCCGCCGGCAGGGTGACCAGGTCTAGCATGTGGATCATCAAACCGTGACCCCCTGGTTGACATCGGCCAACAGCCGAGTGAAGGGAAACCACACGTGCGTCGAACCCCCCATCTAGCCCTGGTGGGCGTGGGTGTGACCGGTGCCCTGGTGCTCAGCGCCAGCCCGGTCGCCGCGAAACCCGCGCCCGCCTCCACCACCCCCGGCATCGTGGTCAGCGACGGCATGACCCAACCGGTCTTCTCGCTCGCCGACGCGATCGAGGAGCGGGTGTACGTCGAGACTCCGGTGGACACCGACGGCGACGGCCGTCGTGACCGGGTCGCCATCGACATCTCCCGTCCTCGGGAGACCGCCACCGAAGGCTTCAAGGTTCCGGTCATCTTCGAGCACAGCCCTTACCGCAAGGGCACCTGGGGCAGCGTGCCCTACCACAGCGTGCTGGTGGACGACCTGCCGCAGAACGGCCTGACCCGCCGGGCCGCGTCGCTGTCCGCCGAGGACGAGACGCAGGGCGCGGTGACCAAGCCCAACCTGCCCGGCCAGCTGGACGACTACTACGTGCCGCGCGGGTACGCGGTGGTGCTCGGCCAGAGCGTCGGCACCGGCGACTCGGACGGCTGCCCGACCAGCGGTGACCAGGCCGAGACGCTGGGCACCAAGGCGGTCATCGACTGGCTCAACGGCCGGGCCAAGGGATATGACGCCAACGGCGCACCGGTCAAGGCCGACTGGAGCACCGGCGCGGTCGGCATGACCGGCGCCTCCTACAACGGCACCCTGCCCAACCAGGTCGCCACCACCGGGGTCAAGGGCCTCAAGACGATCGTGCCGGTCGCCGCGATCAGCAGCTGGTACGACTACTACCGGGCCAACGGTCTGGTCGTCGCGCCCGGCGGCTACCAGGGCGAGGACGCCGACATCCTGGCCAAGTACACCGCCGGTCGGGCCCGCGCCGAGGGCCACTGCGCCGACGAGATGGCCGAGCTGACCGAGAAGCAGGACCGGATCACCGGCGACTACTCGAAGTTCTGGGCCGACCGCGACTACCTGGACGCCAAGAAGGTCAAGGCCAGCGTCTTCGTGGTGCACGGCCTCAACGACTGGAACGTGCGCACCGAGCAGTTCGCCGGCTGGTGGGACGAGCTGGCCAAGCACAAGGTGCCGCGCAAGCTCTGGCTGCACCAGGGTGGGCACAGCGCGCCGGGCAACACCGCCGCGGTGACCCTGCCCGACGGTCGGACCTGGACGTACAAGCAGACCGAGAACCGCTGGTTCGACTTCTGGCTGTGGAACGTGCCCAACGGCATCATGGACGAACCCAACACCGTGGTGCAGCGCGAGAACCGGGTCAACACCACGTACGCCAACTGGCCGGACCCGGCCACTCGTGAGGTCAAGCTGGCGTTCGGTGCGACCGACGCGACGAGCCCGGGCTCGCTGATCGCCGGCAAGCGTCCCAAGGACGCCACCGTCGAGCAGAGCTTCGTCGACAACGGCCGGACCCTGTCGCCGAACGCGCTGGTCGCCGCGCCGGACGTGGCCAACCCGAACCGGCTGGCCTACCTCACCCCGGAGCTGACCCAGGACGTCCGGATCTCCGGGCGCGCGGAGATGCGGCTGCGGATGGCGATCGAGAACAAGCCGGACGCCAACCTGACCGCGTACCTGGTCAACTACGGACCGGCCGGCTCGACCGTCGCGCCGACCGTGGTGACCCGCGGCTGGCTCGACCCGCAGAACCGCAAGGACGCGGCGCGCAGCGAGCCGCTGAAGCAGGGCAAGCTGTACGACCTGAAGTGGACCCTGGAGCCGAAGGACTACGTCTTCCCGGCGGGTCACCGCATCGGCGTGGTGGTCTTCTCCACCGACCAGGCGCACACCCTGCTGCCCCTGGGTGGCACCGAGTTGCGGGTCGCGCCCAAGCACAGCGAGTTGCGCCTGCCGGTGGTCGGCGGCAAGAAGGCCCTCGCCTTCTGAGCCGTTAGCCCCGACCCGGGCGATCCACGGGCCCGCCGCCGGTACGCCGGTGGCGGGCCCGCTCGCTGCCCCGACCAGCACCAGTTGCCCTCACCTTGCTATTGCCAATTGTTTGCAACAAGGTAGGGTTCCGGCATGAACGCTGAGCCACGTACCTCGCAGGACTCCGGCCGACGCCCGGTGACCACCACGGGTCCGACCGTGCAACGGTCCCTGGTGCTGCACTCCGAACTGCATCGCCGCCCCCAGGAGATGCTGCGCGCGATGCTGGCGCAGGTGGACGCCGACACCCCACCTCACGGGCCGGACGGGCCGGTGGCCATCCTGGAGCGGCGGATCGCCGCGCTGCTCGGCAAGGAGGAGGCGCTGTTCTTCCCGTCCGGGACGATGGCGCAACAGGTAGCCCTGCGCATCCACGCCGACCGCCGGGGACGCCGGGCGTTCGCCGCCCACCCGCAGACCCACCTGGAGGTCTGGGAACATCGGGGATACGCCGTCGTACACGGGTTGCACTGCCATCCGGCCGGCGACCGGCACCGACTGATGGACCGCGACGACCTGGTCGCCGTCGGCGAACCGCTCGCGGCGGTGGTCTGGGAGCTTCCGCAGCGTGACATCGGCGGCCAACTGCCGCAGTGGGACGACCTGGTCGCCCAGACCACGGCGGTACGCGACCGCGGCGCGGCGACCCATCTGGACGGTGCCCGACTCTGGGAGGCCCAGACGTACTACGCGCGGCCGTTCGCCGAGATCGCCGCGCTGTTCGACACCGCGTACGTCTCGCTCTACAAGGGTCTTCAGGGCACCGGTGGTGCGGTGCTCGCCGGGCCGGCCGACGTTATGGCCGAAGCCCGGATCTGGCGGCGGCGGCTCGGTGGCGACGTCTACGACGCCTGGCCGCTCGCGCTGGCCGCCCTGCACGGCCTGGACACCCGCCTGCCCCGCCTGCCGGCCTACCGCGACCACGCGCTGGCGATCGCCGCGGCCATCACGGCCGAGGGGGTGGCCCGGGTGGTGCCGGATCCGCCGCAGACGCCGCTGTTCCACATCCACCTGCCCGTCGGGCCGGCCGCCGCCGAGCGGGCCGCCGCGGCCCTGCTCGCCGAGACCGGCGTCGAGATGCTCCGCCGGACCTGGTCGGCGCCGGACCCGCACCGGTGCGCGTTCGAGGTGACCGTCGGGGAGAACGCCATGGCATTCACTCCCGAGGAGGTCGTCGACCTGCTGCACCGACTGCTCGAGCACGCTGCCTGACGGTCGTCAGGTGCGGAGGGTCCGCAGGATGCGGGTCAGTTCGGCCCGGTCGGCGTCGTCGAGGTGGCCGAAGAAGCGGTCCGCGGCGGCCCGGCGGGCCGCGCGGATCTCGGTGCCGACCCGGCGGCCCTCCTCGGTGAGCGCGACCAGGGTGGCTCGCCGGTCGGCCGGGTCGGGCCGACGCGTGACGAACCCGCGTTCCTGAAGGTCGTCGATGACCTCGGTGGCCGAGCGGGGCGCGATGCGCAGATGCTCGGCGATCGTGCCGGGGCGGGCCTCGCCGAGGCGCGCCAGCACGCCGAGCGCGCGGGACTGGCTGGGGGTGACAGCCCAGGGTTCGAGGGCCTCGCGGGTCTGCCGGCGCAGCCGGGCCGCCACCGCCCTGAAGGTCTCCGCCAGGCTCTCGTCGTCGACGCCGCCGCTGGTGGGCTCGATCACCGGAATACCGTAACACCAGATACGGTTGCACCCTCATAGAGAGGTAACCTCAGCATCTGATCCCCGACGAGAGGCGGTTCCCTTGGAACCCTCCCCCAGCGGCCGCGACCGCGGCCATCGCACCCTCAGCGCCGAGGAGAAGGCGCAGGCCCGCCAGGTGTCACTGCGCCGCATCGGCCGACTCTTCACCCCCCACCGGCCCGCGCTGGCCGTCGTCACCGCGATCATCGTGGTCTCCTCGATCATCGCGATGGCCACCCCGTTCCTGCTGCGTACGGTGATCGACCGCGCCCTGCCCGAAGGCGACACGTCCCTGCTGGTCTGGCTGGTCCTCGGCATGGTCGCGGTGGCCGCCGTCACCGCCGTGCTCGGCGTGGTGCAGACCTGGATCTCCACCCGGGTCGGTCAACAGGTCATGCACCGGCTGCGCACCGACGTCTTCGCACACCTCCAGCGGCAGTCGCTGGGCTTCTTCACCCGCACCCGCACCGGAGAGGTGCAGTCCCGGATCACCAACGACATCGGTGGGATGCAGTCGGTGGTCACCTCCACCGCCACCGCCGTGGCATCCAACCTCACCACCGTGGTCGCCACCGCGGTCGCCATGGTGGCGCTGTCCTGGCAGCTCTCCCTGGTCTCACTTGTCGTACTGCCACCGGCGATCTGGCTGACCCGCCGGGTCGCCCGGATGCGCCGGGAGATCACCGCCCGACGCCAACGCGAACTCGCCGACCTCAACGTCACAGTCGAGGAGGGGCTGTCGATCAGCGGGGTGCAGCTGGCCAAGACCCTCGGCACCGGGCCCGCCCTGACCGACCGGTTCACCGCCTCCTCCCAGCGGCTTGTCGACCTGGAGTTGCGCAGCGAACTGGCCGGCCGGTGGCGGATGGCCACGATGAGCATCACCTTCGCCGCCGTACCCGCCGTCATCTACCTCGCCGCCGGCCTGCCCGGCACCGCCGGCACGCTGAGCATCGGCACCCTGGTCGCCTTCACCGCCCTGCAGGGCGGCCTGTTCCGGCCGCTGACCGGGCTGCTCAACGTGGGCGTCTCGCTGGCCGCGTCGCTGGCGCTGTTCGCCCGGATCTTCGAGTACCTGGACCTGCCGGTCGACATCGACGACCCCGCCGACCCGGTACGCCTCGATCCCGCCCGGGTACGCGGGCACGTGCGCTTCGAGGACGTCACCTTCACCTACCCGGGCAACGACACCGCCGCGCTGGCCGGGATCAACCTCGACGTACCGGCCGGCGCCCACCTCGCGGTGGTCGGTGAGACCGGCTCCGGCAAGAGCACCCTCGCCGCGCTGGTCAGCCGGCTGTACGACCCGACCGCCGGCCGGGTCACCATCGACGGCGTGGACCTGCGCGACCTGCGCCTGGCCGACCTGGCCGCGATCGTCGGCGTGGTCAGCCAGGAGACGTACCTGCTGCACAGCACCGTCCGGGAGAACCTGCGCTACGCCCGGCCGGACGCCACGGACGCCGAGATCGAGCAGGCCGCCCGCGCAGCCCAGATCCACGACCTGATCGCCGGCCTTCCCGACGGGTACGACACCATGGTCGGCTCGCGCGGCCACCGGTTCTCCGGCGGCGAGAAACAGCGCCTGGCCATCGCCCGGACGCTGCTGCGTGACCCGCGGATCCTGGTCCTCGACGAGGCCACCAGCGCCCTGGACACCGAGACCGAACGGGCCGTGCAACGGGCCTTCGACGCGCTCGCCGAGGGGCGTACCACGATCACCATCGCCCACCGGCTCTCCACCGTCCGCGACGCCGACCAGATCGTGGTGCTCGACCACGGGCGGGTCGTCGAGGCCGGCGACCACCACAGCCTGAGCAGCCGCAACGGCCGCTACGCCAGTCTGGCCGCCTGAGGCCGGGCTCGACGCGACACAGCGGTCCGACCGGCAGGACGGCACCTTCAGGGGTGCCGCGACGGCCGCCGGGCTGGGATGATCGACCCGATGGCGGGATCACTCTTCGCGACCAGCGACCTGCATGTCGGGTACGCGGAAAATCGACAGATCGTCGACCGGATCGAGCCGGAGTCCACCGACGACTGGCTGGTCGTCGCCGGTGACGTCGGTGAGCGCTTCGACGACATCGAACGCACGTTGCGCCTGCTGCGCGGCCGGTTCGCCCAGGTGATCTGGGCACCCGGCAACCATGAGCTGTGGACGCACGCGTCGGATCCGGTGCGGCTGCGCGGCGAGCACCGCTACCGGGAGCTGGTCCGGATGTGCCGGGACATCGACGTGCTCACCCCGGAGGACGACTACGCCGTCTGGCGGGGACCGGGCGGGCCGGTGACGATCGCCCCGCTGTTCCTGCTCTACGACTACACGTTCCGGCCGCCGGGCGCGGACACCAGGGAGGAGGCACTGCGCCAGGCGTACGACAAGGGTGTGGTCTGCGTCGACGAGATGGTGCTGCACCCGGACCCCTACCCGGACCGGGAATCCTGGTGCCACGCCCGGGTGGCGCTGTCCGAACGTCGCCTCACGGCGACGGATCCGGCGATGCCGACGCTGCTGATCAACCACTGGCCGCTGGTGCGCCAGCCCACCGAGGTGCTGTGGTACCCGGAGTTCGCGCAGTGGTGCGGGACGGTCCTCACCGCCGACTGGCACGTACGGTTCCGGGCCGCCGCGGTGGTCTACGGTCACCTGCACATCCCCCGGACGACCTACTACGACGGCGTACGGTTCGAGGAGGTCTCGCTCGGCTACCCACGGGAGTGGAGCCGCCGGGGCCCGACCCCGAACCCGCTACGCCGGATCTTCGGAACCCCCTCGTGATCGGCGCGCCGCTGCCGACGCCCGCAGATCAGTAACCGATCGTGCGGTGCAGCCGCAGGAACGTCTCGGTGAAGCCGAGCCTCGGCCAGGTGCGCGAGGACAGCAGGTTTGTCACCCGCCAGTCGGTGACGACGCAGTCGAAGCCACTGTCTACGGCCCAGTCGACGACGGCGGTGCCGAGCGCCCGCCCGGCACCGGCCCCACGGGCGGGCGGGAAGACCGCGGCGTAGCCGAGGAAGCCGGCGTTGTCCGGGCGGGCCGGGCCGAGGTGGCTGCTCGACTTCTCCAGCGCACACCCGATCGCGGAGCCGATCACCGTGCCGTCGCGGACGGCGACGAAGGTCGCGTACTCCGGCTTGTCGATGTCGTCGGCCCAGTCGGCGAGGCTCTCCTCGACGGTGCCGATCCGGCCGGCCGAGAAGGTCGGGGAAAGGCCCTGGTGCGTCGGTAGTTCCAGGTCGAGCCGGGCGAGGTCCGGGATGTCGGCCCGGGTGGCCCGGCGTACCGTCAGGTCTTGCGCCAAGGGCTTCGTGGCCAGCTTCGTCGCCGGCCGGACGGCGTGCGCGTGCTGCTGGCCGAAGCCGAGCCGGAACCAGGCACGGACCAGTTCCTGGTCGTCAGCCGGCACCACGACGTAGTGCGCGGTGCGGCCCTCGTCGACCCAGCGGGTCGCGGCCGCCGCGTACAGGTCGCGCATCGTCTCGGCGTCGGTGGCCGCCTGGCCGGCCGCTTCCACCCAGATGTTCGGCCCCCACAGCGGCGAGGTCTTCGGCGCACCGAGCACGAACCCGACAGGTACGCCGGCCCGGATCGCGACCGCTCCGGAGGCGTCCGGCGCCTTGAACGCGGCGGTCACCTCGGCGACGGCGGTCTCGGGTGTCTCGAAGCGGGGCGAGAGCAACGGCTGGGTGAGACGGTGCCGGCGGTGCCGCTGCGCCAGCAGCGCGCCGCACGCCGTCAGGTCGCCGGCCTCGAACGGCCGGATCTCCACCGGGGACATGGGCGGCACGCTAACGCGCAACCCGCACGCCTGGCATCCGATTTTCACGCCCGAGCCTCCTGGGCCGGGCACCGAGGGCGTTCCCCGAACCCGCCTCCCTACCTAACGGTCGGTAGGCTGGCGACATGACAACCGATCCGATCGTGCACGCCGTCGAGCTCACCAAGATCTACGAAAACCGCCGGGCGCTCGACGGCCTCGCGCTTCGTGTGCAGCCGGGCAGCCGGTTCGTCGTGCTCGGGCACAACGGCGCGGGCAAGTCGACGCTGCTGGAGATCATCGCGACGCTGCGGGTGCCGACCTCCGGCTCGGTACGCGTCGGCGGCTTCGACACGGTGCGCCAGCCGCGAGAGGCGGGGCGCCTGATCGGCCTCGCACCCCAGTCGAACGCCCTGGACCCGCTGGCCACACCGACGGAGGTGCTCGACTTCCAGGCGGTGGCCCTGGGCCTGGGGCGTCGCCAGCGCACCCGCCGCACCCGCGACCTGCTCGACCTGTTCGGCCTGGGCGAGCACCGCGCGTCCCGGGTGGCCACCCTGTCCGGGGGCACCCGCCGCAAGCTGGACCTGGCCGTGGCACTGGTCGCCGAGCCGACGTTGGTGATCCTGGACGAGCCGACCACCGGCCTCGACCCGCTCGCCCGCATCGACTTCTGGGCCGAACTGACCCGGCTCAACTCCGACGGCACTACCCTGCTCATCTCGACCCAGGACCTGCACGAGGCGGACGTCCTCGCCACCGACATCGCGGTGCTGCGCGAGGGCCGGGTCGTCGCCCAGGGCACCCCGGCCACCCTCAAGCAACGCGTGGGTACGCGCACGCTGACCCTCGACCTGTCCACCGACGCCGCCTCGACGGCCCTCGTCTCGTCCTCCCGCGTCGGCTTCCTCGCCGACGACGACCACGCCAACCGGGTACGCCTCGGCATCTCCGACGACCCGGCGGCGCTGCGCGACGCGCTCGCCGAGATCAGAGGCGTGGCCGGCGAGATCACCGGACTCCACCTCTCCGAGCCCTCGCTCGACGACGTGTTCGTCGCGCTGGCCGCCCGCTGACACCCGCCCCTACCCGAAAGGCTCTCCGATGACCCTCCCGTTGGCTGTCGCCGCACCTCGGCGTACCCCGACTCCCGTCGTCCTCGCGGCCGTGCGGCGGTCCACCCGGGCCGTGCTCCGCTCACCCGCGCTGCTCGTCGCACCCGTCGCGCAGAGCCTGTTCTTCCTGCTCGTCTACGCCGGACAACTCAGCACCGTCGGCAGTTCCTACCTGCCCGGAACCGGCTTCATCGCGTTCCTGCTCCCGCTGATCCTGCTCACCGGGGTCGCCACCGGCGCGGGTGCCGCCGGCACGCTCGTGCTGCGCGACATCACCAGCGGATACCTCGACCGCCTCCGACTCGCCCACGGCAGCACGACCCCGTTCCTCGTCGGCCCGGTCGTCGCCGCGCTCGTCGCGGTCGTCGTACAGATGGTGATCACGGTCGTCGGCGCCACGGTGATCGGCTACCGGCCGCAGAGCTGGCCCGGGGTGTTCGCGATGCTGCTGCTGATGGTGGCGCTGGGGCTCGGTGTCGCGCTGCTGAGCACCGCGCTGGCGATCCGGTCGGCCTCGGCGTCCACCACCGGACTGGTCCCGCTCGCCGTGTTCGGGCTGTCCTTCTTCACAGGTGTCTTCGCTCCGGTGGACGAACTCGCGACCTGGATGCGGTTGATCGCCACGGTCAACCCGCTGACCTATATCGTCGAAACCGCCCGTCAACTCGGCAGCGGCGACGCGCTCACCGCTGCCCCGGTCGGCGTCACGGCAGTCGCCATCCTCGCTGTTGCCGGGATCGCCGCCTGTGCCCTGGCCCTGCGCAACGCGAGGAAGAAGCGATGAGTCCGCACACCGACACCCGCGCCCAGATCATGGACGCCTTCGCCGAGCAACTCGCCGCGACCGGCTACCAGGGCATCTCGTTGGCGCAGGTGGGGCGTACCGCCGGCATCCAGAAACCCTCCATCTACCACCACTTTCCGGGTGGCAAGGAGGATCTCTACATCGCGGTCGCCGAGCGCTACATCCGCGACGTCGGTGAGCGGCTCGCCGCCGCGCTCGTCGACCACCGTGACGTCGAGGAGCGGCTGGGCACGCTCGCTGCGGTGGTGGCCGGGCAGAAGGGTGAGTCGATCACCTTCGAGCAACGCATCTACGACACGCTGCACCTGGTCTCCGACGAAACGCGTGACCACGTACGGGCCTGCTACGTGAATCTGGTGCTGGACCCGGTCACCGCGTTCTTCACCTCGGCGCGCGACCAGGGGGTCGTCGCCGGTGAGCCGGCCTTCCTGATGAACGCGTTCCTGCATCTGGCCCGCGCCGCGGATCTCACCGACGACACCGGCCCGACCAGGATCGTCGCCCTCTTCCTCGACGGCGCACGCCCACGGTGACCCGGCGGGGCGTCGGGTAGGTCGGATCGAGGCGTGCCCGGCATGCGGATCCGCACGCTGGGCACGCCTCGGCTCAGCGGAAGGCGGAGTGGCCGGTGAGCACCTGACCGATGATCAGCTGGTGGACCTCGGAGGTGCCCTCGTAGGTCAGCACGGACTCCAGGTTCGCGGCGTGCCGGATGACCGGATAGTCGAGGGTGATGCCGGCCGCGCCGAGGATGGTGCGGCATTCCCGGGCGATGGCGATGGCCTCCCGGACGCTGTTGAGCTTGCCGAGGCTGACCTGCCGGTGGTCCAGGGTGCCGGCGTCCTTCGCCGCGCCGAGATGCATCGCCAGCAGCATCCCCTTGCCCAGTTCCAGGCTCATGTCGGCGAGCTTGAGCTGGGTGGCCTGGTACGCGGCGAGCGGCCGGTCGAAGATCTGCCGGCTGCGGGCGTACTCGACGGTGGTCCGCAGACAGTCGTGGGCCGCGCCGAGCGCCCCGAAGACGATGCCGAAGCGGGCCTCGTTGAGGCAGGACAACGGCCCGGACAGGCCCGCCGCCGCCGGCAGCACGGCGTCGGCGGGCAGCCGCACGTCGTCGAGGACGAGTTCGGAGGTGACCGAGGCGCGCAGCGACTGCTTGCGGGTGATCTCGGCGGTGCTGAAGCCGGGGGTGCCGGCGGGCACCAGGAACCCCCGTACCCCCTCGTCGGTGCGGGCCCAGACCACCGCGACGTCCGCGATCGACCCGTTGGTGATCCACATCTTGGTGCCGGTCAGCACCCAGTCGCTGCCGTCGCGGCGGGCCCGGGTGCGCATGCCGGACGGGTCCGAGCCGAAGTCCGCCTCGGTCAGCCCGAAGCAGCCGATCGCCGTGCCGGCGGCCATCCGGGGCAGCCACTGCTGCTTCTGCTCCTCCGAACCGAACCGCCAGATCGCGTACATGGCCAGCGAGCCCTGCACCGAGACCAGGGAGCGCAGGCCCGAGTCACCGGCCTCCAACTCGAAGCAGGCCAGCCCGTACGCGGTGGCGGAGGTGCCGGCGCAGCCGTACCCCTGCAGGTGCATCCCGAGTACGCCGAGTTCACCCAGCTCGACGGCCAACTCCCGGGCCGGCAGCTGACCGTCGTCGTACCAGGTCGCGATCTGCGGCCGGATCCGCCGGTCGACGAACTCGCGCACGGCAGCCTGCAACTGCCGGGTGTCGTCGTCGATCAGCGAGTCGATCCCGAAGTAGTCGAGGGTGGACGCGGGAACGGTCAAGGTCACGGTCGGCTTCCTTTTCGGCGTGGTCAGAGTCAGTCGAGGATGCCCTCGTGCAGGGCGCGCAGCACCGCGTTCGTCCGGTCCCGGGCGCCGAGCTTGGTCAGGATCATGGAGACATGGTTCTTGACCGTACCCTCGGCCAGGAAGAGCGCACCGGCGATCTCCCGGTTGCTGTAACCGTGCGCGACCAGCCGCAGCACCTCCCGCTCACGCTCGGTGAGGCTCTGCACGGTGGGCGCGTCCGGGCCGGCCGGTGAGGGGCCCGAACGGATCGCCCGCAGCATCCGGTCGGTGATCGACGGGGCGATGAGCGTGCCACCGTCGGCGAGTGTGTGGATCGCCCGGGTCAGCTGCTCCAGCGTCACGTCCTTGAGCAGGTAGCCGCGCGCCCCCGCGCGGAGGGCACCGAGCACCAGCGCGTCGTCGTCGAACGTGGTCAACACCAGCACCGGGATGTCGATGTCGGCGGCCTTGAGCTGTTCGATGGTCCAGATGCCGTCGAAGCGGGGCATCCGCAGGTCCAGCAGGATCACGTCGGGCATGGTCTGTGCGATCACCGGCAGCGCGGCCCGGCCGTCGGCGGCCTCACCGACGACGTCGACCTGGGCGACCTCCAGCAGCCCACGGATGCCCTGCCGGACGAGGGTCTGGTCGTCCACGACCACCACCCGGATCATGGCGTGGGCACCCGTGCGGTCACCCGGAAGCCCGCCGAGCCGTCGATGACCACCTCGCCGCCGAGCGCCTCGAAGCGTTCCCGCAACCCTCGCAGCCCGTTGCCGAACGTCGGCCTACGCGCGCCGCGTCCGTCGTCGTGCGCGTCGAGCACCGCGGCACCGTCGTCACCGGTGACCGAGATCCGCAGCCGCTGCGCCTCGGCGTGCCGGATGGTGTTGGTGATGATCTCCTGTGCCGCGCGGACGAACGCCGCCGCGCGCTCCTCGTCCACCTGTACGTCGGCCGACACGTCGATCGACACGTCGAGGCCGGGCAGGTCACGCGCCATCCGCCGGAGCGCCTGACCGAGATCGACGGTCTCCGTACGCAACTGTCCGACCGTGGCCCGGACGTCGCCGAGCAGGTCCCGGGCGACACGGTCGGCCCGCTCCACGTGCTCCCGCGCCGCAGCACCGTCGCGGTGCCGGGCGGTCTCCAGCTCCAGGGTCAACACGGTCAACTGGTGGCCGATCAGGTCGTGCAGCTCCCGGGAGATCCGCAGACGTTCCTCGGTCCGCGCCGATTCCTCCAGGCGCAGACCGGCGGCCTTCAACTCGACGTGTGCGGCGGCCAGCTCACGACGCATCCGCTGTTCGCGCAGCAGGGTCATCGAGCTGAGCAGCGAGGCCAGCTGGATGAGCAGGTAGAAGCCGACGACCAGGGTCAGCTCCGCCGGCGTACGGGTGGTCGGCACCGCGACGAGGATGATCACCGCCGTGTTGAGGCCGACCACGGTCAGCCCGACGGACAGCGGAACCACGTAGACGCTCACCGCGGCGGTGAGGACCAGCAGCACGGGCAGCAACCCCAGGTGTCGCGCGGTGAGCACCAACGTCCAGGCGGCGACGACGGCCACCCCGTACGCCACGTACCGCGACCGGCCCTGCTCGGGCGCGGCCGTCGCGGTGAGCAGCGCCGCCAGCAGCAGGACGAACAGGGCGAGCCACCAGCCCCGCCCGATCATCAGCTCGGCCGCGCCGAACAGGCCGGGGGCGGCAACGGCCACCGCCACCACGAGCATCGCCAGACCGGACCACTCCTCGGTGCCGACACGTCGCATGTCCCCACCCTAGGTGGGGTTCGTCCTGGTCACCGGTGCCGGAAGTCATGGTCGCCGGTGATGACTTCCGGCACCGGACATCGTCCCGGCGACGCTCGTAGCGTCGGAGCATGACCAGTTCCGAGACGGCCGTCCTCGCCGAGAACCTCGCCAAGAGCTACCGCCACGTCCAGGCGGTGGCGCAGGTGAGCCTGCGGGTCGCGCCCGGCGAGACCATGGGCATCCTCGGCACCAACGGTGCCGGCAAAACGACGACCATCGAGATGATCGCCGGCCTGCGGGTGCCCGACCGAGGGCAGGTACGCGTCCTCGGCCTCGACCCCCGTCGCGACCGCGCCCGACTGCGGCAGGTGCTCGGCGTCCAACTTCAGGACGCCTACCTGCACCACGCGCTGCGCGTCAGCGAACTGGTCGAGCTGTACCGCAGCTTCTATCCCGATCCGCGTCCCGCCGACGAACTGCTGGAACTGGTCGACCTGACCCGGCAGCGCCGGACCATCTTCGAGAAGCTCTCCGGTGGGCAGAAGCAGCGGCTCTCCATCGCCCTCGCGCTCGTCGGGCGGCCACGGG
Organism: Verrucosispora sp. ts21; assembly: GCF_002879555.1. Classification (NCBI taxonomy): domain Bacteria; kingdom Bacillati; phylum Actinomycetota; class Actinomycetes; order Micromonosporales; family Micromonosporaceae; genus Micromonospora; species Verrucosispora sp. ts21. The sequence goes on from NZ_PNOZ01000006.1 coordinate 130,994, forward strand.
TCGCGATCCTCGACGAGCTCACCACCGGCCTGGACCCGGCGGCCCGGCGACGCATGTGGAGCGCCATCGAGCAACTCAAGTCCGAGGCGGTCACCGTCCTGCTGGTCAGCCACGCGATGGAGGAGGTCGAACGGCTCTGCGACCGGGTCGCCGTCCTCGACGCCGGCCGGGTCGTCGCGGTGGACACGCCCGCCGGTCTGCGTGCCCGGGCCGGCACCGACACCCTCGACGACGCGTTCGTCACGTTGACCGGCAAGGACCTCGAGGAGGCGACATGACCACCGCGATCATGCCCCATCGGCCCGGGCCACGCGCCCTGCTCGTCCTGGTCGGCTGCGAGGCCAGGATGGTCGTACGGGACACCGCAGGACTGATCGTCCCGCTGGGCCTGCCGCTGCTGATCCTGCTGACCAGCGCCGGTTCCGCCGGCAACCAGGTCGTGGCCGACGGGCGTACGGCGTTGGAGGTGTACGTCCTTCCGCTGGTGGTCACCATGGTCGTGGCGATGATCGGCATCATCAACATGCCGAGCTTCCTGGCCTACTACCGACGCTCGGGCATCCTGCGGCGGCTGGCGGTCACCCCGCTCTCGCCGGCTCTGGTGCTGGCCGCCCAGGCGATCGTGAGCGTCGCGCAGACGCTCGTCGGCATCACGGTGGCCGCCGGGGTGGCGGTGCTGGTGTTCGACGCCCGCCCGCCCGCCGACGTCGCGGTGGCGCTCGGCGTGCTGGCGCTCACCATGGCGGCGATGTACGCCATCGGCATGCTTGTCGCGGCGGTCGCACCGACACCGAACTCGGCCGTGGCCCTCGGCCTTGTCACGTTCTTCCTCCTCGGTGCCCTCGGCGGCATGTTCGGTGGCCGGCAGACGTTGCCCGATCCGCTCGCCGACCTCGGCGGCTGGCTGCCCTTCGGCGCCGCCGTGCAGGCCATCTCGTCCGCCTGGACCGGCTCGGCCGTCGGCGGAGCGCACCTGCTCGGTCTCGGCGCGACAGTCCTCGTCGGCACCCTGGTAGCCGGCCTCCTGTTCCGCTGGGAATAATCCCGACGTGACTGGCCACCTCATCCGCGACCGTACGCCGGCCGACCTACCCGCCTGCGTGCGGTTGCTGGCCGAGGTGCACCGCGCCGACCGGTACCCGCTCAACTGGCCTGCCGACCCGTACCGCTGGTTGTGCCCGACGTGGCTGCGCCGGGCGTGGGTCGCCGTGAGCGAGAGCGGCGACGTGGTCGGGCACCTCGCTGTTGAACAGACACCAGACGACGGGACCGAGGTGGTCCGGTTGTTCGTCGCACCCGTTTACCGTCGCCGTCGCGTCGGCACCGATCTGCTGCAGCGGGCCGCGCAGTGGGCCGAAGATCAACAGATCACCCTGACGTTGCAGGTGGTCGACCGGGCCGACTCGTCGGCCGTGGCGCTGTACGAAGAGCAGGGATGGCGCAACAGCGGCACGAGCACTGCGGACTGGACCACTGCGGATGGCCGGCCAGTGACCGTACGCCACTATGTCCTCTCCCCCGGCCGGCTCGGTCGTTGACCTGCCACGGGCTTGGGTCTAGAAGATCCAGCGGATCACGGTGACGAGCCCGATCACGGCGAGCCCCACGGCGCTCACGCCGAACGCGGTCGCCACCAGGCAGGGGAACGTGACGCTCCAGAAACCGGGAGGTGCGGGTTCCGGTCCGTTCTCGGTCCAGGTCACGCGGCCCAGGCCCGCTGCACCGGCCTGCTCGATCAACCGCGTCAGCCGCGCCCCGGCCACGGGCCCGAGGTGGTCGGCCGTGTCGGCGTTGACGCGCAGCAACCGCAGACGTCGCCAGGCGCTCGGGTGGGCTCGTTCGAACGCCGCGATCTCCGGCGTGGTGGCGTCCTCGCTGAGAAAGCCCCACCGCCCGGCTTCGACCACGTTGCCCACCTGCCGGTACAGCGCCGCACGCCGGGCCCGCAGTTCCAGATCGTCGGGGTGGGCGGCGGTGAGGCTCGCCAAGCGCTGCATGGCAGGGTGGTAGTGCCCGCGCCGCAGATCCTCGGTGACCTTCGCCAGCACCTGCGCTTTCCCCATGCCCGTCATGGTGCAAGATCGGGCGGTCGCTTCGAAAGCCGATTTGGGAAGGCGAGATCGACCCATGGAGATCCGGGAGATCGCACCCGGCGGGGACGAGTCCCTGGCGCGGGCGCTGCTGACGGTGCAGCATGCGGCGTACGCGGTAGAGGCGGCGATCATCGGCGACGACCGGATCCCGCCGTTGCACGAGACGCTCGACGAGGTGCGTGCCGCGCCGCTGAGGTGGCTCGGCGCCTTCCAGGAGCACCGGCTGATCGCGGCGATCGGCTGGTCGCAGGACGACTCGGTGGTGGACATCGAACGGCTCGTCGTCGACCCGGCGGTGCATCGGCGAGGTGCCGGCCGGGCGTTGGTGGGCGCAGTTCTCGCCTCGGCCGGTCACCGTCGAGCCGTCGTGGCGACGGGACGGGACAACCGGCCCGCCAGAAGGTTGTACGAGGGTCTCGGGTTCGTGCGCACCGGCGAGGTGGAGGTCATCCCCGGTCTCTGGATCACGCAGTACGCCCACCCTCCGACCACGGCGCTGTCGGCGAAGGACACCGCTGGCGCATCCGACCGGGCCGATCGCACCGGGCCGCTTCCTGCGACGGTGCCGAGCTGGGACGAGGCCCTCGCGCCACGGCAGCGGGCCCTGCTGCGGCGGTGGCTTCCGGGCGCGACCCTCGTGCGGGACCACAGCTGGGGTCTGGTGGCGACGCGGGTGATCGAGGTGTCCTGCGCGGGGTCACGATTCATCGTCAAGGCCGGTGCTGCCGACGACAGCCACATCGAGCGGGAACTGCACGCCCACCGCAACTGGTTGCGGCCCTGGACCGACCGGGGTCGCGCGCCGATGCTGGTGCACGGCAGCGCGGAGGACCAGCTCCTCGTCACCCGCTACCTGCCCGGGGTGCTGGTGCTCGGCACCGCGCATGCCGATCAGCCCGACACGTACCGGCAGGCGGGCGACCTGCTGGCGCCGCTGCACGCCCAGAGCGCCGTGGTCGACGACGACTACGAGCGACGGGAGAACGAACGGTCACTGGCCTGGCTCGACCGGCCGCACCGGATCGCCGCGAGCACCGTCGCGCGGCTGCGCGCCGAGATCGCCGACTGGCCGACCCCGCCGTCGACCCTCGTGCCCACCCACGGGGACTGGCAGCCCCGCAACTGGCTCGTGCACGACGGCGTCGTGAGCATCATCGACTTCGGCCGGGCGGCGCTGCGTCCCGCGCTCACCGACTTCGCCCGACTGGCGGTGCAGGACTTCCGTCGCGATCCGCGCCTGGAAGCGGCCTTCCTGGACGGGTACGGTGCCGATCCGCGCGAGGCGGACGCGTGGTACCGCACCCTGGTCCGCGCGGCGATCGGCACCGCGGCGTGGGCCCACCAGGTGGGTGACGAGTCGTTCGAAGCCCAGGGTCATCGGATGCTCGCCGAGGTGTTGGCGGTGGCGTAGGCGCGCGTCGGTCGCCGCCTGGCGTGCGTTAGAGGGGGAATCGGCCGCGCCGCCACTGCCAGTGGTGGCCGGCGGCCAGGTGGTCGATGATCGCGCGTTGCAGCACGGTACGGCGGGGCAACGCGTCCAGGGGCGTGCTCAGGGTACGGAACACGAACCGCAGGACTTCGACGTCGGCGTCCAGCCCTTCGGGCTGCTCGTAGGGCTCCAACTCGAACCGGCGCTGGAACCGGATGATGTTGGAGTCCTCGGGCAGGTACTCCGCCAGCTGCGGATCGAGCAGCCACGAGCCGCAGGCGAACGCGGTGTAGTGCTCGTCGGGGAAGTGACGTGGGAAGAACGCCCGCGCCTCGTCCAGCGACGCGTCGATCGCCTCGGGGCTCAGCGGCCCGGAGTCCGGGATGTGCAGGTCGATGGTGGCGCCGGCGCGGTGGTACTGCAACCGGCCCAGCTCGTACAGGCTGCCGCGGGTGTGCAGCGTCAGCCAGCTCCGCATGACCGGCCAGCCCTCACCGCGCATCCGCCTGTCGATCGCCAGGTTCCGGCCGAGGTCCGCGAGGGTCGTCCAGGAGACCGCGTCGGCGATGCCGTGGTCGCGGTGGTACGCCATGGCGACATCGACAAGGGCCAGGTACGCGTACACGTAGAGGTGCCGCCAGGCGGGACCTCGGTCACGGGGCAGCTCCGGACCGGGCACCAGCCAGCCGTGGCCCCCGAGATCGGCGCGGACCAGCGCGATCGAGCGGTCGAGCAGCCACCGCAGCTCCGGCGTCCAGTGTGGTGAGTCGGGGTCGGGCCAGCCCGCCATGATCTCGGCGGCGTCGTCGGGCGGGACCGCGAGCCGGTCCAGGATCGCCGGTGCGTCGGAAGCGGCGGGCAGCGGCGCCGACGGTCGGTCACCGGCGAGCCGCTGCACCCGCTCGACCTCCTCGACGGGCACTGCGAGTCGAGCGGCGGTGTCGGCAGGGTTCACTCGGCCGACCCTACCGACCGGCGGTCCGGAGCAGAAGACGACAGAGGCCCGGCGGTCCGCCGGGCCTCTGCCATCTCAACCGAGCCGGCTGGCCAGCACCACCATCAGCTCGAATCGGGCGCGCGGGTCGTCCAACTGGTCGCCGTACAGCTCGCGCAGGCGCTTGAGCCGGTAACTGACCGTCTGCGGGTGCACGAACAACTCGGCGGAGACCTCGGCCCGCGAACCCCAGTGCCGCAGCCAGCTGTGCAGGGTGGACAGCAGGTTCTCCCGCTGCGCGGCACGCAGGTCGGCAAGCGGGGCGAGACGGCGGGCGGTGAGCACCGCCAGGGCGCCGGTCTCGCCACGCAGGGCCAGCGCGACCAGGTGATCGTCGACGAAGATCGGACCCGGGTCGGGCCCGAGCAGCCCGGCTGCCAACTCGGCGAGCCGGACCGCCGCCGGCACCTGGGGCCAGGCCAGTCCCGGTCCCACCACGGCCCACCGCCCGGCCAGCGCCTCGGCCAGCGCGGCCCGGGTGGCGCGAGGACCGGCCCGCAGCAGCAGCACCGCATCCCGGCCACGCTCGACCACCAGACCGTCCGGGCCGTACCGGAACCGCACGTCGCGGGCCTGGTCCAGCGGCAGCAGCACCGGCACCACGGCGTCGAGGTCGGGCCAGCCGATCCGGGCCGCCGCCGCGCCGACCGCGCTGGGCATGCCGTCGCCGCGCAGCAGCAGCTCGGCGAGGTGCCGGCGGCGGTCGCCCTCGCCGGCCTGCTCGCGCAGTTGCAGGGCGTACCCGTCGGTGCTCGCCGCGGCCAGTTCGTCGACGTACGCGGTGACCGCGTCGGAGAGGTCGATCAGTTCCTCGGTACCGACCGGACGCAGCCGGGCCAGCGACTGCGACGCGGTACGCAGCAGCTGCCGCCCCGCCATCCGCAGGGCGGCGAGCAGCGCCTCCGGTCCGCGCTCCTCGCGTGCCTCGGCGGCGCCGAGGGCGACGAAGACCTCCCGGAAAGCGCCGGGCAGCGCCGGCTGGTCGGTGCCGACCAGGTCGAGGAAACGGTCGAGCGCGACCTGGACGGCGTGCCGCACGTCCCGGGCGAACTTGTCGTCGGCGATCCCGGCGAAGGCCGGCGTGGCCTCGGTGACCGCGACCGCCACGGCGTCGACAGTCACCGGCAGGTGCGGACGCATGGCGGTGGCCAGGTCGGCGGAGAGGCGTCGCCAGGCAGGCGCGGACCCGGGCACGGTCACCCGGCGATTTTGTCACGGCAGTACAAAAACGGCGGTGATTGTCGCTGCCGGCGGGACGGTGTCTCGACACCCGGTCCGGGTGACCATGGACGCCACCGCCGACCGAGGAGAGTGCCGTGCAGCATCGCCGGTCCCGCCAGCACGTGGTCGACATGTGCCGCACCATGCTCGCCCGTGGCTACCTCAAGGCCACCGAGGGCAACGTGTCGGTGCGGGTGCCCGGTCACCGGCTGTACGCGGTCACCCCGAGCAACTACGACTACGACCGGATGCGGGTCGAGGACATCTGCATCGTCGACTTCGACGGCAGGCACGTGCCCGACGACTCCGGCGTCGAACTCAAGCCCTCCATCGAGTGCGGCATGCACGCCAACATCTACCGGGAACGCCCGGACGTCAACGCGATCGTGCACACCCACCAGCCGTACGCCTCGGCGCTGGCCTTTCTGCGCAAGCCGATCCCGGCGCTCACCGACGAGCAGGTGCGGTTCCTCGGCCGCGAGGTGGCCATCATCGACTACGCCCCGTCGGGCACCTCGTTCCTGGCCCGCAACGTGCAGAAGAAGGTGGCCAGCGGGGACAACGCGTTCATCATCGCCAATCACGGGGTGGTGGCGGTGGGCACCGACCCGGATCGGGCGGTGTTCAACATGGCGCTGCTGGAGAAGGTCTCCATCGCGTACCTGCTGGCGTTGACAAGCGAGGCGGGCAAGGTGCACACCATTCCGACGGCGATCCGGGAGATCGCCTTCGGCAAGTTGCGGGCCGACGAGAAGCGCATCGCCGCGCAGATCACCGAGGCGGTGGAGCCGCTGCGGGTACCGGCCGACGAGGCCCTGCCCAGCGCGGAAGCGGTCGCCGCGGACACCACGGCGGGGGCCGCCGTCGGGTCGGACGAGGCGCCGGGGGCCGAGTCCGCGCGGCTCGGGTACGCGATCAGCGCGTACCCGGACGTCGACGACGTGATGCGTCGACTCAAGGCGCTGACCGCCCAGCCGATCCGCGGGCTGCGTCACGACGCGCTGCTGGACGTGCTGAACTACTTCGACACCAAGTGCCGGGCCAGCAAGGAGATCACCGACCGGGCCAAGCGGCGCATCCCCGGCGGGGTGCAGCACAACCTGGCCTTCAACTACCCGTTCCCCCTCGCGATCGAGAAGGCCGAGGGGGCGTACCTGGTCGACCGGGACGGCAACACCTACATCGACTTCCTCCAGGCCGGTGGGCCGACCATCCTGGGCAGCAACTACGGGCCGGTCAACGAACGGGTCGCCGAGGTGGTCCGCGACTGCGGGCCGGTGACCGGCCTGTTCCACGAGTACGAACTCAAACTCGCCGAGATCATCCACCGGTACATGCCGCACATCCAGATGTACCGCTCCCTGGGCTCCGGCACCGAGGCGGTGATGGCGGCGGTACGCGGCGCACGCGCCTTCACCGGCAAGAAGATGGTGATCAAGGTCGGTGGGGCGTACCACGGCTGGTCCGACACGATGGTCTACGGACTGCGGGTGCCCGGCACGTACCGGATGAACGCCAAGGGCATCCCGTTCGGTGCCACCGCCCGCACCCGGGAGGCGTTCCCGCACGACCTCGGTCAACTCAAACGCAAGCTGATCGAGAACCGGCTGCGCGGCGGCACGGCGGCGGTGGTGGTCGAGCCGGTCGGCCCGGAATCCGGCACCCGGCCCGCGCCACGGGACTTCAACGCCAAGGTCCGTGAGTTGTGCGACGAGTTCAGCGCGCTGCTGATCTTCGACGAGGTGGTCACCGGGTTCCGGCTCGGCCTCGGCGGCGCGGCCGGCTACTTCGGCGTCACCCCGGATCTGACAGTGCTCGGCAAGGCGGTCTCCGGCGGCTACCCGATGGCCGGCGGAGTCGGCGGTCGGGCCGACGTGATGGCGGTCTTCGGTTCCGGGTTGGACGGCAGGAGCGGAGCGCACATCCAGGTCGGCGGGACCCTGTCGGCCAACCCGCTGTCCTGCGCGGCCGGCTACTTCGCCATCGAGGAGATGGCCCGGACCGGAGCGCCGGTGATCGCCGGGCGGGCCGGTGACCGGCTGACCCGAGGGCTGCAACGGCTGATCGACTCGTACGGGCTGCCGTACGTCGCGTACAACCAGGGTTCGATCGTGCACCTGGAGTGCAGCGGCGTGATGCTGCTGGACATGCGCAACCCGGTCAAGCTGCTCAAGGAGAACAAGGCCCGCAAGCGGCTGATGGAGCAGATGGGTGCGGCGTACACCGCGCACGGCATCATCACCCTGGCCGGTTCCCGGATGTACACCTCGATGGCCGACACCGACGCCGTCATCGATGACGCTCTGGCCCGCTTCGATCAGGTCTTCGCCCTCGTCGAGGGGGTCTGAGCCGGTGGCCGCCACCGCACCCCAGGTCTTCGCGATCGACCTGGGCACCTCGGCGTTGAAGGCCGCCCTGGTCGCCGCCGACGGCACCGTCACCGGCTGGGCCGAGCGGTCCCTGCCGCTGCGGGTGCTGCCCGGTGGCGGCGCCGAGCAGGACCCGGCGACCTGGTGGGCGGCGCTCGGCGCGGTCGCCGCGGACCTGGGCCGCGCCCATCCCGACCAGATGCGGGCGGTGGCCACGGTCTGCGCCTCCACCCAGGGCGAGGGCACCATCGCCGTGGACGCCGCCGGGGAGCCGCTGACGCCGTGCATCTCCTGGCTGGACATGCGGGGCGCACCCCACCTGCGTCGACAGTTCGGCGGCTTTCCCGCGTACCAGGGCATGTCGGTGCGCCGCATCGCGCGGTGGCTGCGGCTCACCGGCGGCATGCCCTCGCCGACGGGCAAGGACCCGGCCGCCCACATGCTGTTCGTCCGCGACGAACAACCACAGGTGTACGCCCGCACCGCCGCCTTCCTCAACGTGCTCGACTGGATCAACCTGCGGCTCACCGGACGGACGGTCGCCACCGTCGACTCGATCCTCACCTCCTGGGTCACCGACAACCGCCGGCCCGGTGACATCCGCTACTCCCCCGCGCTGGTCGCCGCCTGCGGCATCGACGCCGACAAGTTGCCGCCCATAGTCACCTGCACCGAGGTGCTCGGCCCGCTGACCCCGGCCGCCGCCACGCACCTGGGCCTGCCCGAGTCGGTGCAGGTGGTCGCCGGGGCGATCGACACCACCGCGGCGGCGATCGGCGCCGGCACCACCGGCGACCGCCAGGCCCACCTCTACCTGGGCACCTCGTCGTGGATCGCCGCGCACGTGCCGCGCAAGAAGACCGACGTGGTGGCGGGCATCGCCTCGGTGCCCTGCGCGATCGGCGACCGCTACCTGATGACCGCGCTGCAGGCCACCGCCGGGGCCAACCTCACCTGGCTGCGCGACAAGGTCGTCGAGTACGACGATCCGCTGCTCGGCGCCGGGTACGTCAGCCGCGACGAGGGCTCCATCTTCGACGCCTTCGACATGATCATCCCGACGGTGCCGCCGGGCGCGAACGGCGTGCTCTACACCCCCTGGCTGTACGGCGAACGAGCCCCGGTCGACGACGCGCACCTGCGCGCCGGGTTCCTCAACATCTCGCTGGACACCAACCGCTCCGACCTGCTGCGGGCGGTCTTCGAGGGGGTGGCCCTCAACACCCGCTGGCTGACCGCCGCGGTCGACCGGTTCCTCGGCACGCCGGTCACCTCGCTGGCCATCACCGGTGGTGGGGCGCTGTCGGACTCGTGGTGCCAGATCTTCGCCGACGTGCTGGGCGTGCAGATCCACCGCGACGCCCAGCCGCTGGCGGTCAACACCCGCGGAGCCGGCTGGATCGGTGCGGTCGGCGCCGGCCGGCTCGACTTCGCCGACATTCCCGACCTGATGCGCACCGACCGGGTCTTCACCCCGACGCCACAGCACCGGGCCACCTACGACGAGATCTTCGCCGTCTACCGGGACCTGCACCAGCGGCTGGCCCCGGTGTACCGCCGGCTGAACCGTGCCCGCTGACGCAGGCCGACCCTCATCTCTCACCGGTCGGGATCAACAGCCGGGCGCCGGTTCCGGAAGTTCCGGAATCCATCGATGATGGCGTTTATCTGCCGTGGATGCGAGGCTAGGACGCCGACGCCGGCCAGCGCCAGGAGGGTACGTGGAGACGACACGTCGGGAGGTTCTCGGAACCTCTGCCGCCGACGACCAGCAACCGCACCCTGACCAGGAGGATTCGGCACCGGAGTCCGGTCCCGGTGAAGCAGGTCCGGCCGGTGCCCTGCGGACGGCGTCGCGGCTGCTGCGTCACGAATGGACCTTGGCGTCGCTTGCCGGTCTGGTGTTGGCCGTCGTCCTCACCTGGCCGACCCTGAAGCATCCGTGGACGACCATCCCCGGCGACATCGGGGATCCCACATTGCAGGCATGGCAGGTCGCCTGGGCCGGGCACGCCCTGCTCACCGACCCACTTGCGCTCTGGCACTCCAATGCGTTGTTCCCGGAGGCGTACACCTACGCCTACACCGACACCCTGCTCGGGTACGCGCCCGTCGGGATGCTCGGCGGCAGCATGGAAGCGGCCGTGTTCCGCTACAACCTGCTCTACGTCTTCGCCCACGCGCTCGCCTTCGTCGGGGCGTACGCCCTGGTGCGTCAGCTGGGTGGCATCCGGACGGCGGCGGCGGTCGCCGGCATCGCCTGGGCCTTCGCGCCGTGGCGGCTCGCCCACAGCGGCCACCTGAACATCCTCTCCACCGGCGGCATCGCGTTGTGCCTGGCCATGCTGGCTCGTGGTCACGGCTGGTCGCTGCGGGAGGGGCACCGGCCGGCGCTGCACCGCCCAGGCTGGATCGTGGCCGGCTGGCTGGTTGCCACCTGGCAGGTGCTCCTCGGCCTCGCGATCGGCCTACCGCTGATCTACATCCTGGCCGGCGCCGGGCTGGTGGTGGTGGCGGCGATCGGTTGGCGCCGGTGGCGCAGCGGCCGGTGGATCCTGGGTCGCCGGGTGGTGCTGGCCAACCTGTTCGGTGGCGTCGTCTTCGGTGCGGTGTGCCTCTGGCTGGGGACCACGTTCCTGCGGGTGGTGGAGCTGTATCCGCAGGCGCGCCGGGATCTGTCCTGGACGGAGATGTTCTCTCCGCCCCTGGCCGGATACTTCATCGCTCCGGCGGACTCCTGGCTGTGGGGTGACTACTTCGAGCCCGCACGGGCGCAGTTGACCTGGCCGCCGGAGATGGCCCTGCTGCCCGGCGTCACGTTGATCATGCTTGCGGTGGCCGGGCTGAGCTACTCGGTGTTCCGCCTGCGGCACCGTCTCCTGCTCGGGCTCGGTGTGCTGGTCAGCGGTGCGCTCGGGCTGGGCAGCAACCTCATCGGTGACGGCGACCCGGGATACATGACGTTGTCGCGCCTGCTGCCCGGCTGGGACGCGCTGCGAACCCCCGGGCGGCTGATGGTCTGGACGAGCCTGCTGCTCGCCATTCTCGCCGCCGGCGCGATCACGGAGTTCGGTCGGCAACTACCCACCATGCGGTGGCCGCGAGTGGTCGGGCGGATCGTGCTCCTGGCACCGCTGCTGCTGGTCCTGGTCGAAGGCGTCAACCGCACCCCGCACCCGGTCGCGCCACCGGCGCCGACGGCGATCCGGTCAGCCCCCGAACCGTTGCTGGTCCTGCCCGCCGAAGGCATCTCCGAATTCCACGTCATGCTCTGGTCCACCGACGGGTTCCCCCGGGTCGCCAACGGTTTCGCCAACTTCGTGCCGCCCCACCAGCAGCAGATCCGTACGGTGAGCACGACCTTCCCCGACGCCACCAGCATCGCCTACCTGCGGCAGGTCGGCATCCGGTCGGTGGTCGTGCTGCCGGACCAGCTCTTCGGCACGCCCTGGGACGGCGTCACCACCCGACCGCTGGATGGTCTCGGCATCACCAGGGAGGAGGTCGACGGCGCGTTCGTCTACCACCTCGGCTGAGCCGGACGGGACGCGGCGGTCGGGCCAGCATCTACTCCCGGGTCGCGCCCATCGGCTCGCGGACCAGGGCACCGTCGATGTAGCAGTAGCGCCAATGCTCGCCGTGCTCCAACGACCGGATCAGCGGATGGCCGGTCTGCCGGTAGTGCTCCTCGGCGTGGTTGTTCACCGAGTCGCTGCAACAGCCCACCGCGCCGCAGGTCAGGCACATCCGCAGCTGCACCCAGTCGTCGCCGCTCTCCACGCACTGCGGACACACGTCGGCGTCGGACTCGGTGATGTTGATCCGGTCCAGGTGGGTGCAGGCGGTGCTCATGGTCTCCTCCCGCACGTACCGCCAGTTGCCGTGCAGGAACCGGTCGGGGATGATCCGCGCCAGGTAGCGCGAGTTCGCCGCGAGCAGCGGGCTGGTCACCGCCAGCACCAGCACGTACAGGGCGATGAACGGGCCGAGGCGGGCGTCCAGGCCGGCGGCGAGCGCGAGGGTGGCCAGGATCAGGGAGAATTCGCCGCGCCCCAGCACGGTCAGGCCCACGTTTGCCGCGCCACGCTGGTTGAGCCCGAACAGCCGGCCGGCGACCAGACCGGCGAGCACGTTCGTCACCACGGTCATCAGGACCGCCAGCAGCACCGGCAGGGCCACCGAGCCGATCGCGCTGACGTTGATGCTGAGCCCGAACGCCACGAAGAAGACCGCCGCGAAGACGTCGCGCAGCGGCAGGACCAGCCGTTCCACCCGTTCCCGGATGGCGGTGCGGGACACCACCAGGCCGATCATCAGGGCACCGATCGCGTCGGAGACACCGATCTCGGCCGAGATGCCGGCCACCAGCACCACCAGCCCGACCATCAGGATGGCAAGCAGCTCGTCCTCGTTGCTGTCGATGATCTTGCCGACCAGTCGGGCGCCGTACCGGGCGACGGCGAAGAGCACCACCAGGTACCCGAAGCTGAGCCCGATGCGCAGCGCCAACTCCCCCGCCGACCCGGCCCCGGACAGCAGCGGCGACAGCAGCGCCAGGTACAGCGCGAGGAACAGGTCCTCGATCACGATGATGCCGAGGATGACCGGGGTTTCCGCGTTGGCCAGCCGACGCAGCTCGATGAGCAGCTTGGTGGCGATGGCCGACGAGGAGATGCCCAACGCGCCGGCTATCACGAACGCCTCGTAGCCGCCCCAGCCGAGCGCGAACCCGAAGAGCAGCCCGGCGCCGATGTTGAGGCCGATGTACGCGCCGGCCGCCACGAACAACCGCTTGCCGCTGCCGATCACCTGCTCGACCGGGAACTCGACGCCGAGATGGAACAGCAGCAGGACCAGACCCAGCGAGGCGAGCAGGCCCAGATCCTCGGGATGGGACACCAGCACCGGCCCCGGGGTCCCCGGGCCGAGCAGGATGCCGGCGAGCATGAAGAACGGCACCGTGGGCAGGTTGATCCGGCGGCCGAAACGGGCCAGCAGGCCCGCGATCAGCACAAGGGCACCGAAGCCCACGAGGTCGGCGTGCACGGTGAGGACTCCCGGGTGAACTCGACGGGCAGGGCAGGGCAGGGCGACGCGGGCCGTCGAGGTCACCCCCGGGGCCCGCGGCAGGACCGACTAGTCGGAGAAGTAGGTGCCGGTCAGCAGCGCGCCCACCTTGCGGGCCTGCTCCTCCGACATCTCGATCACCGCTACCGGATCGTCCGCGCCGGCGGCGAAGACGTACAGGTCCCGGGCACCGTCCCGGCGTACGACGATCGAGATCCGCTGGGTGTTGCTGCCCAGGTCGACGTCGTACCGCTTACCGATGCCCGGCAGTTCCTGCACGTAGATGCCTTTGCCCATGATCTCTCCCGCCGCCGCTGCGCGATCTCCTGCGCCATCGTACGAGTCGGACCGGCCGGCACGACTCAGACCGGGTGGGTGAAAGTCACGACATCAACCGGAACGTGGCATCGTTACGGCTCTGCGTGTCGGTGATCGGATCGAGGCGCAGCTGGTAGTCGTAGTGCCGGATGTACCGGTCGGGGTAGTTGTACGACTGGAACGACGACCAACCGCCGTTGCCCAGCCCGGCTACCTGCCGGTAGGTGGCGTCGGCGGCGAAGACCGAACTGCCGTCGTTCGCCGCCAGCACGAAGTCGAAGCCGTAGTGCCGCAGGTAGTAGCCGGGATAGTTGACCGACTCGAACGACACGTACCCGGAGTTGTTGGCCAGGCCCGGCACCACCCGGAACTGGGCGTCCTGGGCGGGGTTGACGTTGGCATCGATGCGTACGTCGTAGTTGGCGTGCCGGACGTAGCGGTCCTGGTGGGTGTACGCCTGGATCCGGTGCACCGGGGCGTTGCTCGGCCAGCGGGCGAGCACCCGGCTCTGCTCGGCGGCGGTCAGGTTGAGGATCGAGCCGTGCCGCTTGCGGCTGGCACCCATGTGGTAGTCGGAGCGGGTCCGGAAGTTGGTGACGCTGCCCAGGTTCGTCGAGGTGATCGGCAGGTAGCCGCGACCCGTGGCGTACTGGTCGAGGTACAGCGCCCACTCGTTGCGGCCGTTGAACTGCATCCACATCGGGCCCTCGACCACGTTGCCGCCGCCGGTGCCGTTGGAGATGCCCAGGTGGGACAGGTTGCCCAGGCTGGTCCAGGTGCCGAGGATCGAGTTGCTGGCCTCGATCGCGATGTGCCCGTCGGCCGAGGCCCGGTAGTAGCGGTAGCCGCCGACGCTGTTGGGCACCTCGATGATCTGGGTGTCGATGATGCCCTGACCACCACCCGGACGCTCGATGTAGAGCTGCGGGGCGGTGAAGCTGCGGAAGTCGGTCGTGCGCACGTACCAGATCCGGTGCTTGGTGACACCGTTGCGCGGGGAGTTCGTCGCCCAGTAGATGACGTAGTCGCCGGTCGCCTGGTTGTAGATGGCCTCCGGTGCCCAGGCGTTGCCCGCTCCGGGGATCGCACCGGCCACGTTGATCAACCAGGGGGCGGACCAGTTCACCAGGTCACGCGACTCCCACACGACGAGCGAGGTGCTACCCCGGTTGGCGGCGTCGTTCCAGGAGGTGCCGCTGGCGATGCGCAGATCGGTCGCGACGATCCAGTACCGGTCACCGGCGGGCGAGCGGACCAGCGCGGGGTCGCGGACGCCACGCGTACCGATGGTGGAAAGCAGCACCGGCCCGCCGTTGTTCAGGTCGCGCCAGGTCAGCCCGTCGGAGCTGTGGGCCAGGTAGACCTGCTCGCCGTTGGCGGACTCCCCGGTGAAGTGCGCCATCAGGTATCCGGTGAACGGGTCCAGCGCCGCCGCCTCGGCGCGCGGCCCCACTGCGGCTGCTTCGGCGCGCGGTGCCTGCGCGGCGGCCTCGGCGCGCGGTGCCTGCGCGGCGGGCAGCAACAGTAGGCAGGCGGCGGCGACCAGCGCACTCATCCGACCCAGAACTCTCGACATCCGTAGCTCTCCTCGCCGGCGGGGTCCAGGGACGGCAATGCACGGCCGAGCACGCTTGTGAGCGTTAACAACAGATGCCGGCAACGCGCCGGATTCACTGTTATCGGCTTGTTTCGCAAGTGTTTACGGCCCCCATCACACTGTCAAGACATCGACGCACATCGGTTGCTGCGAGGTCCGCCCGAGCGCAGATCAGACCCGACGATCGGGGCCTGTCCCCCCGGGGCCCCGGTACTACGACGTGGGCGGGACACACTGGTCAGGACATCGACCGGAACCGGGGGAACAGGTGATGACGACCGAGGAACGGATCACGCCGAACGAGACCCCCGTGCCGCTGCTGCCCTGCGCGGCGGCGGACGAGACGATCGCCTTCTGGCGGGCACTCGGCTTCGCGGTGACCTGGGAGCAACGCAAGCCGTACCTGTTCCTCGCCTTCGAGTTCAGCGGCTTCGAGTTGCACTACGGCCGACCGCCACGGGGGTTCGAGCCGGCCGAACAGCACACCCGGCTGCCTGGTGATGGTCGACGCGGTCGCGCCGTACCATGCCGCGTTCGTCGCGGGGATGCGTGGCACGTACGGCAAGGTGCTGTCCCGCGGGTTGCCCCGGATCACCCGCTACCGGCCCGGTGCGTCGCGGTTCAGCGTCGTCGACCCGTCCGGCAACATCATCACCTTCATCCGCCGCGACGAGCCGACCGAACTGGAGTACGGCGGGTCGAAAGAGCTGGCCGGTCTGGCCCGGGTGCTCGACAACGCCCGCATCCTGCGCGAGTTCAAGAGCGACGACCAGGCAGCCTTCCGCGCGCTCAACTCCGGACTGCGCCGGCACGGCGACGCGGCCCCCGCCGTGGAGCAGGCGTTGGCACTCGCCGCCCTGATCGAACTGTCGACCGCCCTGGGCAAGGTGGAGCTGGTGCCCGCCTGGGGCGACCGACTCCGCGCCCTGCCCCTGACCGCCGAGGAACGCGACCAGATCCGCCACTCCATCGCCACCCCCGACACCCTCACCCCCTGGCTCCCCCACCCCTGACTCCCGCCCCCCTTTCCCTGGTTGATCAAGAGGTTTTGGTCTCGGAAGGGCATTCGGTGAACGACCGCCGCGGACAACTGACCGTCGGGCAGTACCAACGTCGTTTAC